>NHCX01000071.1 GCA_002168015.1 Verrucomicrobia bacterium TMED44 | reverse complement strand
CACCAAGTCTCTATGATCTTACCTCTACCGACGAGACCAGTGCCGTGGAGAGACCCAATACCAAACTAGAACCGGAAAAATTCCTACAAGCTGAATTAGGCTTTAGAGGAGATTCGGGCTCATGGGATTGGCGAACATCTTATTACTATACTTTGATCAAGGACATGATCGTTCGATCACCCGTCGATTCCGGTAATTCTGATGTTTTGAAGTCAAACGGAGATGGATTTATTCAGGGCGTTGAACTTGAACTAGGTTATCATTGGGCACCATCCTTGAAATCCGAACTTTCTTTTTCATGGATGGACGGAGAAGTTGAGCAAATGCTGGATAATAATGCGACTGGTACAATCGCTATCAATGGGCGTAATTATTCACCAGTGAACCGTGCAACCACCAGACTTATGCCAGTACAGGCAAAGTTCATTACACAATTCGCACCCGCAGGTTCAAACTGGTCGTCTGATTTATCTTTTATTGTGGTCAGCAAAGCAGGTGATCTTTCACTCAAAGATGAAACAGATAGAACACGAATACCCAGTAATGGCACACCTGGCTACTTTCTAACCAATATTTATGGGAACTATGATATCTCAGACAGCAGTTCAATTTCGCTCGCTTTGGAGAATATCGCAGATGTTGATTATCGCGTACACGGCTCAGGAATAAATGGACCGGGAAGAAATTTTATTCTATCTTATCTTCATACCTTTTAGAATTCGAAGGTTGCCCTCCTTTTAAAAAATCTCAGAAAAAGAAATTATTTCCTGTAACTTTGTTCCATCAGAAATAGTATAAATGGGTATGAAACCTTATTTTTTCTTGCCCATCTTTCTATTACCTCTAGCCATTACTTTTTCTGACCAACTATCCAGCAAGGCAATCCGTGCTGAAGCGGTTGCAATTGATCAGATACTCAAAGATGCACATAAACAGCATAAAGTAAAAGTCCCGGAAAAGATTGATGATGCTTTACTGGCTAGAAGATTGTATCTTAAAATTGCAGGGCGTATTCCTACGCACGAAGAAATTACCTCCTATCTTGCCAATCGTTCTGAAAGCAAAAAGGACCAGTTGGTTAACGAATTAATTGGTTCATCTGCTTACAAGAGCCAAATGTTCAATTGGTGGGCAGATTTGCTCCGGCTTAAAACCCGTATGCGTGGAGGAAATCAGATTGGAGCGGGTCAACTTTATGTGCATTGGGTGAAGGAACAAATTGATAAAAATGTGCCATTTGATCAAATGGCATTCGAACTTATTACAGCCGAAGGCTATCCTTGGGAAAACGGTGCGGTGGGATATTATTTGCGAGATGCAGGTATGCCATTGGATAATATGTCCAACACCACTCAAGTCTTTTTAGGTACCCAAATGGTTTGTGCACAATGCCACAACCACCCTTTTGATCGTTGGACCCAAATGGATTACTATCAGATGGCTTCATACACCTATGGTATAAACTCTTCCAGAGGCGGAGACCTACAAAGCAAAATCAAAAAGTATTTTGAAAAAAAGCATCAAGGTCTCTCCTACAAAGACAAAAAGAAAAAATTGCAATCCAAAGAATCCGCTGCATTGCGACGCTCCATACAAGAGATGCTTAGACCGTTGCGTTATGGTGCGACTCACACTGGAAGAAAATTAACTCTCCCTCACGACTATCAATATGATGACGGTAAACCTAAGTCTGCAGTCACTGCTTCTCCTATTTTCGATAACGAGCTTAAAACTACAAGCGGTGAATCCAAGGTCCATGCTTATGGTAAATGGATGATCGATCCAGAAAATCCACGGTTCACCAAGGTCATCGCCAACAGAATGTGGACAAAAGTTTTTGGACGCGGATTGGTCGAGCCCGTTGATGATTGGCGTGATAACACAAAAGCATCGATCCCCGCGCTGCTCGAACATCTTGAAAAACTTATGGTTCAAGTTGACTACGATTTAAGCGAATTTCAAAGAATTCTTTTTCAAGTCACTGCTTTCGAAAACTCCTCCCCATCCTTTGCCCCAAATGTTGAAACCCCATATTACTTTGAAGCCCCCTTGCTTGAAAGAATGTCTGCTGAACAGATATGGGATTCGTTTGTGTCCTTATCCATACCTGACTCGGATGAAAGAAAGCAACATTCCGAGGCAATTAACCAAAGGCTTGATCGCTTTCAGGAGTATCAAGATACTATGTATTCTCTGGATGAGGAGAAGCTAGTGAAGCTTGCCCGTAAAGGCTCCAAGGCAAGTAAAGAGATCAACAATCAAATGGAGGACCTTCAGAAACAACTCCGAGAAGCCCAAGCAGCTGACGATCGTGAAGCTATATCGAGACTACGAAGACAGTATGGACAAGCACGTAATCAACAGAGGACAGTCTTTGCCAAGCTAGTCATGGGACCGGACTTTGAAGTTCGTTCACTGTATGGCACAGGTAATTCCTATAAAAAAAATGACCGGTGGAAAGGATTTAGTTCGCAAATATACAGAGCGTCAGAATTACAAACGCCAGCAAATCCAGGTCATTTTCTGCAGGAATTTGGGCAGTCTGACCGGGAAGTTGCTGACAACTCAAACCGTGACGCGTCTGTACCACAGGCACTCACTTTATTAAACGGAACTTTCTATGGTGCATTGTTTAACAAACATTCGCCCCTGATGAAAAAATTAACTCAGGTAAAAAAGCCCGAAGCGAAAATCGATGTGCTTTTTCTATCTATTCTGAACCGGAAACCTACAAATGAAGAAATAAAAGCATGCATGGATGAACTTTCTCCAAACGCTTTGTTGCCTATACTGGTTGCTCAAAAAATTCCTAATAGAATTCCAAAGGATAAAAGGAAAGCATACCAAAAAAATATCGAAAAAAGTCTGGCGAATGCTCAATTCAACCAAAACAGAGAATACTTTGCCCTGGCTTGGTCTCTCTTTAACACCAGACAGTTTTCTTTTATTCAATAAGATCTAGATTTTAAGCCCATGAACCATTCATCAAAACTTTTCTCAGACGAATTAAACCGCAGACGATTCGTATCTCTTGCCGCTAAAAGCTTTCTCGGCGTAAGTATTTTACCTTGGGCTAGTCACACTCACTTGAATGGTGCCGGTCTTGGACTCAACCGACCTCTCAATCATGCACCAAAAGCCAAAAATGTAATTTACCTTTACATGTCTGGTGGCATGACCCACCTCGATACCTTTGACCCTAAACCAGGAACCGAAACAGGAGGACCGACCACGGCTATTAAAACAAATGCGGACGGTATACAACTTGCTGAAAATCTACCTCTGCTTGCGAACCATGCGGAAAAGATCGCAATCGTTCGTGGAATGACTTCGACCAAAGGTGCCCACCAACAAGGTAACTATTTCATGCATACTAGCTATGCCCAGCGAGCGACCATAGTTCACCCAAGTATGGGTGCCTGGATGACCCGATTGGATGGGCGGTTCAACCCAACACTCCCCGGTGCTGTAGTCGTAGGAGGAGGCAGTCAGCACCCTCTGTCAGGTTTTCTCCCCACATCTCATCAACCTCTTGCGGTTGGCAATCCAAATGAAGGACTTAAAAACTGCCGTATGTTATGGGGAATGACTGAAGAAAAGTTTGAAAGTGGATTAAATCTGTCTCAAAAACTTGATCGAAAATTTACTGAAAAATATAATTTGGATCATGTTAATGCGTACTCCAACATGTACGAAGATGCTGTTCGGCTAATGAAAAGTAAGGATCTAAAAGCATTCGATTTAAAGGAGGAGTCTGAATCCACTCGGGAATCTTACGGCGAGGACAATTTCGGTCAGGGGGTTTTGCTTGCCAGAAGGCTTGTGGAAAGACAGGTGAGATTTGTCGAGGTTCAGCTGGGCGGTTGGGACACCCACCAAAATAATTTTTCGAGAGTACCCGAAAGATGTGCTATCTTGGACCAAGCTTTATCTGCCCTACTCAACGATCTTTCTAAAAGAGGGCTCCTTGAAGAGACTCTCGTTGTTCTAGCCACTGAATTCGGCAGAACTCCAAACATCAATGTGAACGAAGGTCGTGATCATTATCCGAAAGCATTCTCTTGTATGCTAGCAGGAGGTGGCATCAAAGGTGGTCAAGTTTGGGGAGCAACTGATCTGGAAGGTCGTGAGGTAAGTGAACAAAGGGTCGAAATTCCCGACTTTAACGCCACTATTGCCTATGCTCTCGGATTACCTTTGGACGAAATCATCTACTCCCCCACCCGCCGTCCTTTTACCCTCACCGACAAAGGGCAGCCCCTGACTCAACTAATCTAATAATCCCTACTTTTTCCAATTTTGTAATTGTCGAGCTTTGCCCTCGACCAAAGTTTTGTTTATATGTTAACTAAAATTGCCTTACTTACTTAACTTACCTTATCCAATGAAACCAAATATAAAGAAGTATTTTGCATATCTACTGCTCTTGCTTCCACTTGCCATGACCGAAGCAAAGCCTATCAAGCCTGAAAATACACTAACGATCGAACTTAAAGACGGACCTGTTGTCATTGAGTTATTTAAAGATGTTGCACCTAAGCATGTTGAGAGAATCACAAAACTTGCCGGTGAAGGAAAGTATGATGGGGTTGTTTTTCATCGTGTGATTGATGGTTTTATGGCCCAAACGGGTGATGTAGAATTTGGGAATAAAAAAGATTTTGATTCCGGACGTGTCGGTACTGGAGGATCTGACCTACCAGATCTAAAGGAAGAGTTTAATGATAAAAAACATGTCCGGGGAACCTGTTCTATGGCCAGATCCGCTAGCCCTGACAGTGCCAACAGCCAATTCTTTATTTGCTTTGAAGACGCGTCTTTCCTTGACCGTCAATATACCGTGTGGGGCCAGGTAATCGATGGAATGGATCATGTTGAAAAGATTAAACGAGGTTCATCTTCGGACAATGGTTCCGTAAAAGACCCTGACCACATGGTTAAACTTTCGGTTGGCGGAAAATCTTCTTCTTCCGAAAAACCCAAAGAGAAAAAGAAATAAATTGTAATTTGCTTACAGGGCTGGCCCTGTAATTTCTTCACAAGTCATGTGATACAATCCTACAAAAAATTCTGTGTCCCATCTTTCCTCTACAGTTAACTGACCGGTTACTCGGATTATTCGATCCATCATAACTTCGACGCCATCATTGGCACTGACTACGACCCATCCATTCGCTTCGGGTGTCTGACCAAAACAGCAACTCATTTGATCGGGTAACAGAAGAAATTCTTTCACTTCATTGTTTTCATCAACAACTGTGGGAATCATAAAACCTTCAATAGCTACTTTCTTTCCTGATTTTGCACGCAATCTTTTAGGAACGCGTTGAGAATAAGAAGAAAAGTTAAATTCTTTTCCATCCTTTTCCCAATCCACGAGGTATTCAAAATTCATCATATCACGAAAAGCCAATAGTTGGTATTCACTTCCTTCCTCTAAAGGCGGAAGGTTAGTTACAATCTTTTCCCCAGAGATATTCTGATCGTTTGGCTTGGCTTGGCCATTTACGACCAAACCCTCTTCAAGTACTTTCATAGAATCGAGAGATGCATTGTTTTCACCCAAGACAACAATGGAATTATTATCTTCTGTTTGATTTTCTTCTACAAATACCTGCTGGGCAGTTTCCAGAATTGGTTCGCCAACAATATTTTCATCCACCCCCACCCCCTCGGGGTCAGTCTTTTCAGTGCAACTAAGAATGAAAAACAATAATATAAATACCTTAATGAAATTTCGTTTTTTCAATAAGTTTATCATGGTAATGATTGTTCTGTATGAGGACTCATAGAATGCAAGCAAGATTCGCAAACTAATGGTTCATTTAAGAGACAGGCTGGAGATTTTTAGCGAGATCAGACCTGTAAGACTGCATCGCAGTCCAAATGCCTCCCAGCAATCCTACTCCTACGATACCGATTAAAACAAGTGCATCCGAAGATTGAAGGTTGATTGTATCGACCAAGACCCCTGTTTCTCTCAAAATAATCCTCTGTGAAACTAACCCTATCCCTTGCATGACTAGGAGAGAGCCGAAAGATCCTATTACAGAGATAATGAAGGTGTGGCCCAAAATAACCCCTGTAACAATAATCCGGCTAGCTCCCAAGCTTCGCAAAATCGCAAAATCTCGCCTCCTTTCATGCATCGAGGATCTCATGGTGGAAGCAACCATTAGCATTCCCACGCATCCTATCAAGTAAGCAATCACTTCAAGCACTCCCCTAAACCATCCCATTTTTTCAAAAAAGGATGCCAATGTTGCGGCAACCGGCCAGGCTAGTGTGGCTTGATTGCCTTGTCTGTTATATTTTATTTCCAAGTTGAATCCAGTCGCACCCCGAAGAGAGAGAAGTACCGCACTAACCGACTGAGCCATCGATGCATCATGCCCTTCCATGTTTTGAATTCCCTTTATCGGTACCCAGATCACTTTATCGCTGGGAGTTCCGGTTGGCTTAAGCAAGCCCACTACTATATAGATGTCCTCATGCTGCGTACCTTCTATAAAGTTCAACCCATGGTAAGGCTGAAACCGGTCACCAACCTTGAGGTTCAGTTTTTCAGCAACAAAAGATCCCACAAGAGCTTCCTTAGCCATAGATGAAAAAATTCTACCCTTCAGTAATTGATATTTTTGCCCTTTTTTCCATTCATGTATTTTGAATAGTTCAGGTTCCGTACCAACCAACCTGTATCCAAGATAATTATCTCCGACCGCAATCGGGTATGCCTCTTTTACGCCACGAGTATTTTTGATTAACTCATATTGCTCCCATGAAAGATTACCCGGGGAAGAATCCAAATGAAACAGTGCATTTAAAATGAGTTGTAATTTTGAACCTCTCGCTCCCAAAACTGCGTCAAACCCACCGCTTGCATTGCTAAAAGAAGCCTGAGTCTGTTCTTGAATCTTAAGCGTACTCAATAACAAGCCCCCAGCCAAAGCGATAGAAAAAGCAGCCGCGATTGAGCCAAATAGATGCTGCTTGAAACCCTTTGCAGCCAGGAAAAAGATTAAGCCTAATTTTGAATTAAAATTCATCGATTAAGGTTTGAACTGAATTAAGCTCGTTCCAATTAACTGACTCTTCAAACCGGTCAATAATGTTCTGATCATGACTGACAATAAGTAAAGTACAGCCGTTTTTCTCGCACAAGGATCGGAGTAAATCAATTGATCTTTTCGCGTTTATAGAATCCAAATTTCCGGTTGGTTCATCNGCCAAGATTAACTTTGGAGTNTTGGCTAAGGCACGAGCAATCCCAATCCTTTGCTGCTGACCTATCGATAATTGAGATGGTAAATGATTTTCTTTTTCGGACATGCCCACCCAAGAAAGCAACTCTCTGGCCCGATCCTTGTTTGCATTTCCACAAATCGACATTGCGACCATTATATTTTCCACCGCCGTGCATCCTTGAAGAAGATAAAAAGATTGAAAAACATAACCTACAAGCAACGATCTTGTAAGATCTCTTTCTGACTCGGTCTGTCCTGTTATTTCTTGGTTACCAATATATATCGAACCACTATCNGCATTGATGATTCCAGCAATTAGATTAAGAAATGTAGTTTTACCCGATCCACTTGGNCCTTNGATGGCAACTTGGCTTCCTGCTTTCATTTGAAACTNCTCAACCTTCACTACTTGGTGCACTTTTTCTCCACCAATAGAATAGCCTTTCTGAAGATTTTTGATTTCTAGAAACACATTCATTTCTATAACAAGAAAATATACATTAGTTTCTTTTTAGCCTGTTCTTCAAAACGGAGCAAGAATCGTATAGTTATTAGCAACAGAAAAATTTTCTTGGGAATAAATGCGAATAAGTATAAGTAAATATTTGGTGTGAATGTGGAAAATCATGCAAGTAAATGGGGTGTCCTTCCTTTTCGTAAAAATAGAGGCTCGGTCGAATTTTAATTATTTCAACTAAAGGTGGAAAATGGGGGCTTCCAAAAGGTAATTTAATGCGAAAACTGGGACCCAAACAAACCGCACTACAAGAAGCTTTTGAAGAAGCAGGTATTATTGGTTCGATTGTGGATCGTAAGATCAAAGCCAAGGTGAAAGGGCCGAAAATGAATTTCTACCCAATGGAAGTAAAAAGCGAGCTGTCTGTTTGGCCTGAATCCAATTGGAGAGAAAGAAAATGGGTTTCCTCTTCAGAAGTAGGGCAATATTTGCACAGAAGCTCTTTGCGATCATTGCTACTGGGATTCTCTGGCTAAATTTTGCAAAGCTTTCCTTGACCATTTTAGCCTGATGAGCGAAATCTTATCATGTGAAGATTCTCTCGTTACCGCTCTGGCTTCTTTTATTCCGACTTTTTGAAATTTCAGCTTGGGGTCAAAATTATCTACGGGGAAAATATCGCGAGTGGATTGAAGATGACGACCGCATAGAAGTAAGATCCTGGTATGGTGAGACCGAGATTTCCCTAGATCATGATTGGACTTTTGAGTTCCTTGGAACTGTGGATGCGTGGTCGGGAGCTACTCCTTACGGACTCCCCCCGGAATTGGCTGCCANTCCNAGGGAATGGCTCAAAGAAGTGCCAGAGGAATTACGTAAAGCAGGCTTGTTTACTATCTCAAAAAGTACGCAGAAGCATGATTTTTCTCTAGAATATGGCATCAGTGATGAGCCTGATTATCTATCTCGAAGCTATGCCTTACAGCACTCCTACAAACTTGCTGCCGATACCTTTATTCTTACCTCAGGCTTTTCTCTCCAAGATGACTCGGTAAAGAATTTTAGCGGAAATTTTGTAGGCAAAAAAACGCCAACTCTTGCTTTCGGTTTGTCCCGAATTCTTGATAAATTTACTAGCATAGCATTCAATCTGACTTATTCATGGCCCCAAGGCTACCTTAGTGACCCGTATAAAGGAATACCTGTTGACCAAAGGTTTATTTTCTCCCCCCATGATGTTTTCCTCTTTGAAGAAAATCGTCCTGACGAAAGAGATATTTTTGTTTTTCATTCAGAAATATCAAGATATGTAGAACGTTTGAATCTCGGTGCACACATTAATTACAGGTATTTTCAGGATGATTATGAATTAAGAGGTCATACGCTGGAAATTGAAGGGAATCGTAGATTTGGTGACCACTGGATCATTTCTCCGCGATACAGATTTTATCGCCAGGAACAGGCTTCTTTCTACAGCCCAAAAGTTAGAAAATATGAAGCTTACATGGACAGTCCCAATGCCTCCCTAGGACCCTTTTACTCCGCTGATCATCGTTTGTCTTCCTTTAATTCTTATGCCTTTGGTCTTAAATTCTCATATTCTGTAAAAGAAAATCTTATGATCGATGCAGGCTATGATCGCTACTTAACCAAAGGAAGGGATCACTTGACGGATGATCGAGTTTATCCTGATGCCAATGTATTCACCATCGGCTTACAATGGGACTATTGATTACTTTGGCAGAAAAAGATTTNACCATTATGAGTGAAAGAGATTTAACAGTCCTTTCCTTTCAGGCGTTCGGAACNTCCTGCCAAGTAAAATTCTCCCCTACCGATTCTATCGATCACCAGTTCATTAGTAAGGAAGTGATTTCATGGATAGAGAGATTTGAAAACCGTTATTCACGCTACCTCCCCGATAGCTGGTTATCTAAAATTAACGATGCGGCCGGACAATTTCCCATTTCACTTTCTCCCGATGATAAACTTGTTTTGCAAGCTGCCTCATTCGTATATTTTCAGAGTCAGCAGGCAATCGATCCATCTTGTCTACCACTGACGCGTCTTTGGCAACAGGCAAAAGCCTCAAATGTAGTTCCTAAAGAATCAGCCGTTGAAAAAGCAAAAGGGCTGGTCAATTGGGAAAAAGTGGNATNTTCACATGACGAGATCTTTCTNCCTNTGTCTGGTATGGGGCTTGATTTTGGAGGATTTGGAAAAGAATATGCGGTGGATGTGATTTCTGCAAAATTGGAAGATTNTGGTTGCAAAAATTTTCTGGTCAATTTTGGGGGTGATATTTTCGCAAGCGGGCACGCCTCTGAAGACAACTCTTGGAAGGTGGGAATAGAAAANCCAACCAATGAAAACAAACCCTCTTATGTGGTCAGCCTGAACAACCGAGGTTTAGCGACCTCAGGAAACTATCGTCGGTTTTTCGATATAAATAATAAGAGATATGGCCATACAATCGATCACCGAACGGGATACCCTACCATTCATTCAGAACTGACTACATCCGTAGTCAGCCCAAGTTGCTTAAAGTCAGGCATCCTTGCTACAACCAGTTTGCTTGTGGGAAAAGAAAACGGTATGCGGATGCTTGAATCGGAATGGAATGTCGAAGGATGCATCCAATCGCTTGAATCTCCCCTGATTACCAATAAATTTTACGATTACATAAGCCATGAAAACCTTGTTTAGCATTTTTTTTATCTTTCTCATATTTTTCACGATTGGATGCACTCCTAGGATAACAGTCAGTCCCATGGATCGCTACCATCTCGCTGATTCTGTAATGAACGCAGGTCGAGANACACTTTCCCTGAAAATGAATGAACACGCTTACTTTTCCCGTGAAGCTTCAAGGGGAGGAAGAGGAGCAGGTGGTGGTGGGTGCGGGTGCAATTAATATGAAAAATATACGCCTTTTTTTTTCAGTAATTATACTTTTTCAAACCCGTTCTCTCGCGCCTAAGATTATCAAGTTTTCGACCTTGCTCTTAAAGCCTGTTCCCAACTTCGTTAAATCAATACATGCCTGGATCCCAGCCGCAAGCGGTATGATCGCAACACATGCCTTGTCTGGAGCGACTACGGAAGTTAAATCACCCCAAGGAACCAATATTACCATTAAGACGGGAGAAGATTTAACTTACAATTTTTATACGGGCCGATGGACTGCACAAAGTTTTTCTGTAACAGGTGTCCCTGATGGACTAAATTTTTCAGATGGTAGCGGTAATGGCTCGATTACTGGATCAATTGCACAACCCGGCCAGTATGAAATACAGATCGTGGGCTATCGGTATGCAAATTTACGGGGCTCAAAAACTCCAGTTCACACTCTTAATTTAACAGTAAACAAGGATACAGAGTCATCAGAAATCGAGAATCCACTTCTCGACAAATTTTCTGATCTCAAGATACTGACTGATAGATGGCAAAATTCATGGTTGGGTACAATATATTTTCCTAAAGATGGAAATTGGATTTTCCATTCTCAAATTGGATGGCTTTATGCTCAGTCCAGTACAGCAGACACATTCTGGTTTTATGACCATGATCTCGGCTGGATCTACACCTCCAAAAATTTGTACCCCTTTCTGTACAGACATTCTCCGAATGGTTGGTTGTACCACCTTGATAATTCAACAACTCACAGGTTTTGGGATTATTCCCAAGAAAACAAGCTAGAATGATTTAATGCTTTGTGTTGCCCAAGCATTAACCAATATTGATTGATTCCTATGAATCAGGATTTCAGTAAAGTTTTTAAGACACCAAAGTACACTGGAGTTACTTTGTCCTTACTGTCTATGTTTGTCTTAGCTTCAATGCTTGTTGTTTGGGACAAGCTTTCTATTTCCCCGTCTGGAAAAAATTCAAATGCCTTAGAGATCATTTGTGAAATTGAAATGAAACAAGTGATGAGTAGCATTATAAAATCTTTTTATAAAGAATGTGGGATTGGCTCAAATGTTGCCTTCTTGACGGAAAAAGAAATTTCTACTTTTTTACTTACTGAAAGTAATGCTTCGACAAAGATACTGTTGGTTAAGGCAACCAGTGATGAAGCTATAAAGAACTCAATATCGAGAAACTTTCTGGAAAAACTTACGGTTGGAAGTATAAATTCTGATCCACGAATATCTTCTAGTGAAGATCCTGCTCCTTGCCCGATATTGTGTCTGGTTGGGAAAAATGTACCTAAGCCCTCGCATGCATTAGCCTTGGCCCGTTTCCTTTCGGCACCTGATAGAGGCCAATCGTTTTTAGAAAAAGATGGTTATAATTCTCTTTCTGGGGATCCCTGGCAACGAACACCCGCAATATCAATTTATGCGAACCCAAAAATACAAAATGACTTCACCCCAGCAATTAGAGACTTTTCCACCCGTGAAGGAGTCCAAATTGAGATTAACTTTAAGAAGTTAAAGAGCGTGAATGAAACTATTTCTATTATTGCCAAAAGTAATGCTAGCCAATACTTCCCTGATTTTCTGGTTGGATACGACCATTTTCTTAACGAAGAAAATTTATATTTAAGATTAAAACATAAAGATTCTAAAATTTCTTGTTATGTTTCGAAGGAAAGTAAATCTCTTCATAGTGCAAAGAGATTAGCTACTTCCATCCAGAACTATTTTTAAGATAAGCATTTTACGATTTGCGAATTATTGGGTTACTTACTTTCATTATACAATGAATATCTTCTCACGAGTGCTTCTTCTTATTGCTCCAGTTATCCATGCTGATGTTGTCACTGTAGCCGCTTGGGAAAAAAAAGCTCCTGAAAACACTGACGATTTAATCTCGATTCAAATCCGGCTGAATGAACTTCTTCCACAAACTCAGAAAGCATTGGTTTCAATTGAATCGGGAGATGGTGCCGGAAGCGGAATCATTGTCTCTGAGGATGGACTCGTCCTCACTGCTGCCCATGTGATTGGGAGTACCGGGAAAAAAATGCAAGTCCGATTACCTAACGGGAAGAGAGCTCCTGCAATTACATTAGGCGGGTCCGAAATCTCAGACGCCGGCATGCTTAAAATAACAAAAGGAGGGCCTTGGCCATTTATAGATGTTGCACCTAAAAATAATTCCAAGGTGGGTGACTGGTGTTTTGGTCTAGGTCATCCGGGAGGATTTGATAAGGAAAGAGGAATTGTTGTTCGGGTGGGTAGAATCATTGCTAAAAAAAATGAAACTATGCAAACGGACAGTCGCCTGCTTGGCGGAGACTCGGGGGGACCCCTTTTTAATTTCGCAGGTAAACTTATTGCGATCCACAGCCGCGTCTCGCAAAAACCTGATCAAAATTTTCATGTACCCATTGAATCTTTCCATGCGAATTGGTCGTATTTCCGCGATCAGGCACTTGTGTCTCATAAAAGTATGCAAAAAGGTGGATTCTTTGGGGTATCTTGCGAAGAGACCGAACTGGGCTTAATCATACGAGAGGTAATCACGGGAACTGCCGCCGAAAAGGCGGGAATTTCTGCAGGCGATATCTTACTTGAAGTCAATGGTGAACACCTAGATTCAAGAGAAGAATTTATCATTCTTATCTCGTCTTTAGAACCAGGGGAGGAAGCAAAAATACTTTACCAGCGGGAAAACGCTCAGTGCTCTGTTAAAGTAAAATTAGGAGTTCGGCCACAAGCCACTGAAGAATGAAATTATTGTTCAACATTTTTTTAATATTTAACCTTTCAGTAAGTGGCTTTAGTGATCATAACTCTTCAGAAGTATCGCTTCCCCTTAAATTCAGGCTTAATGGCTTAAGCACTCAGTCTGCGTTTGACCCGGCCAGAGATAAGGCTCTGGAGACAACCGCTAAATTAACGAGGAACAATAAACTCATTGCTATGGGTGCAATTGTGAGTCCACAGGGACATATTCTCACCAAAGCCAGTTCATGCGTTGGGGCAAGAATTGCCACCCTTTCCAACGGTGAAATTTTTAAATTAAGAATTAAAAAACGAGACGAGGACTTAGACCTAGCCCTCTATCAAATAATTTCCGACCGAAATGATTTCCCGCATGTAATTTGGAGTGAAAATAATTCTACGCAGAAAATTGCCTGGGTTCTCTCTGCATTTACTGAATTGAATGAAATACGGGTTGGCATAACAAGCGCTAAACCTCGCAAAATTGGCCGGGAAGGTGGCGTTATGGGGGTCATTCTGGGTAATGAAAGCTCCAAAGGTGTCCGCATTTCTGAAGTCGTTCCACAGGCTGCCGCAGATAAGTCTGGCCTACAGCAAGGGGATGTCATCCAAAAGGTGGAGGGCAGGATGGTCAAAAAAAGAGATCAGGTAGTAGACCTAGTAGGTAAGAAGGATCCCGGTGATGTAGTCTCTATAATTATATTACGAAAAAATACCCTAGAAGAATTTAAGATTACGCTAGGTCATCGTTCTGTCACTTTCGATTTATTCAACCGAAACTTACAAATGAGCGGGCCCGTTTCCAAGAGAAAAGACAATTTTCCCATGGTCATTCAGCATGACCTCCCTTTACCCAAAGAAGCCATGGGTGGTCCGCTCTTTAATATTGATGGAGAATGCGTAGGTATCAATATTGCAAGAGTTGACCGTGTAACAATCTATTCCTTACCAAGTGAAATAATCAAAGATATGACTGAGAATCTAGTAAAAGAGTGAATTACCTAACCGGATAGCCCAATACCACTCGAAACCCAATTTCAGAACCTCGCCATGTCGGGTCCAGACTTTCTCGGTTTGCTGACCTACAGTCATAAGCAGTCCTGTAAAAACTGCCCCCCCTTATCACTCTCCGATTACCCCTAATGGGACCAATTGGGTTCGTATCTACTCCATCTTTATAGTCCGAATAGAAATCATAACACCATTCCATTACACTTCCATGCATGTCATAAAGTCCCCATTGATTGGGAGAAAACCTGTTAAATTGATTTCCCACGGGAATGAGTTTGCCTCGATTAATAAGCGTTGTCTCAGACCCAATAATATATTCTCTCCTCCCGCCATCCAAGTTCGCGTTTAATCCAGAAAGTGAATTGCCACCGCCAAGTCCACACACTCCCCTTGTCCCTGCACGGCAAGCGTACTCCCACTCTGCTTCGGTGGGCAAACGGTAAATCATATTTTTGGGTAACTTACCTTGTACATAACTTGTTTCGGTTAATTTATGACAGTAAGCCACAGCTTGCGTGTAGGAAACATTATTGACCGGTAATTGATTTTGGTGCCCTAGAAGAGTGGTTAGAATAGTTGTAAATTCTTTGATTTGTAAATTCATCGATAGAGCGATTTTTTTCCTAAAATTAACTGTGGACTGTTTCCAGTATTCAACTAATTCAAGCAACTCTTTCAGGCCCAAATTACTCGTATCAGATTCTGGATCTGTAAGATTTTCAAATTGTTTTGAAAAAGATAATGAGAACTTATTTTTCAAAACCTTATTACTTTTTAGGTTGTCATACAATAAGGCTATGGCATTTTTTTCCGTGGGTTTAACTCGAAATGAATGATAATGTTTTAAACCGACTGCTAATGTATTCCACTCCAATACAGTGGTTTCAAATTTTGACATATAAAATGGGTAAGTTAGTACAACTGTATGGTCCGCTTCGTCAAACGAACGACCCAATTCGCCGGGCGGACTACCCATCCTGAATTCACCAGGATTAATTTTTACAAATTTAGACTTAAACTCTTTTTTATCCAATAATCTTAAATCGGCAGCGGATAACTCCTTAATTTGTTCGAAAGGAAAAGGCTTAGGTGAATTTGCTGGCTTACCACTTGAAACCACTTTCTCAGAATCTGAACAAGAATTCGTAAAGATGCAGAAAAGTATGAACAGGACCCTCATTTTAAAAATGAACCTATTCTTGAGTCATTGGAAGTTTAATGAAAAAGGTAGTTCCCTCCCCGTCCACACTTTGAAACCAAATTTGCCCATTATGTGACTTGACCACCACATTATGGGCAATGGCTAATCCTTGACCCGTACCTACCCCAACTTCCTTCGTAGTAAAAAATGGTTCAAAAATTCGTTCCTGAACCTTTGGAGGGATACCACCACCATTATCTGTAATCGAAATTACCACACAATCATCGGAGGGGTAGTGCTTACTCGTTATACCAATTTCTCCTTTTTCCTTTGATTCAAATCGGTCCCGTATGGCATGGGCTCCATTGACCACTAGGTTGAGCACAACTTGGTTAATTTCTCCAATATTGCAGGGCACCATGGGTAATGAATCATCCAGATTTGTGACGACTTCGGCATGATATTTCCATTCATTGGTGGCCACTACAATTGTGGATTGAATGGCTTGATTTAAATCATTGGGTTTTTTGGCAGATTCTGCATCTCTGTAAGCAAAATTTTTCATCGACTTCACAATAGTAGTGATTCGCGAGATCCCTTCTTCTGCTTGCTCAACCGCATCGGGTGCATTTTCTTTCAAAAAAGTAAGTTCTTTTTCATCCGGTGCGTTTTGAGATCCGTTGAGCTTGGAAACAAATCCTTCGACCGCTTCTTTCAAAAACAATATATTATCGTTGGCAAACTGAGATGGTGAATTAATTTCGTGAGCAATTCCTGAAGCCAATTGACCAACAGCTTCCATTTTCTGTGCATGCACAAGTTGGGTTTCCAGCTCTATTCGCTGATTCATTTCAAGCTTTAGCTGTTCCGTCTTCTTTACCAGAGCCGAAGTTCTTTTAGAGACTGTGTCTTCGAGCCCGATGATAAGGCCCTGTAATTTTCTGGTTAAAGACTTGACCTCTGTGGGTCCTATTTCTGGTGAATTAAAGGGCTTATTCTTCTCTATCGAACGGGCCGCCGCCCCTTCAAGTCTAGAAATTGGAAGGGCAAAACTACGGTAAGTAATTAGGGCAAGTATAATAATCAGAGTAAAATAGATTATGATAACCACAATTAAAGATAACCTGCTTGTTTGTTCACGATCTTCAAGTTCTTGCCATTTGATCGCTAATGCCTGATTAGCTTTATTAAGATTTTCGGAAGCCTTGAATTCTAAATCATCCAATTTATTTTTTAATTTTTCTCTTATTGAATCATAATTTTTTCGAGCCAGTGCATTTCTTTCTTCCCATTGATTATCATTTTGAAAAGGGGGTATTTTTTGCATCTCAGAAATAGACCCTTCGAGCTGCCTTATTCCTTTGGATATCGGCAATATAATCTCGTCAGGATAACTTTCATAATACTTATCAGATATCAGGTTAACTCCTTCTTTAGCCAAGGAAATTGCTTCCAAGGCAATACTAAAAACCCCAGAATAATTTTTTGGATATATTTCCATGGTTACAAAAATACTTCTGGTAGTAGCTAAAAAAGCCATTATGTCAGCGAGCTCATCAGATGAACTGCCTGACATTTTTGCCTCCTGTTCTAAATCATCAGTCGCTTTATTTAGCCCGCTAAAAGTGAGCCATCCAAAAATAGCGATGCTTAAGGCACCAATTAAACTGCCACTCGTGAGTAGGACGATGTAGGTGCGTACTCTCACTTTAAAGATTCATGACAAGGAATTATTTCAAGAGATTTACCGGTACGATCACCTGTATTCTTTTGGGGAAAGGACTCTCCGCATAACAGGAATTATAATTTCGAATAACCTTTAGCAATTGACGGTCAACATCTGTACCCGCGGCGGCAATTAAAAATCCGTCGTCCAATCTAAGCTCTTGTGACAGCCTCATGCCAATATCTATATCATCAATCTTTATTTCCTGAAGAGTGGAAGTTTCTTCTGCAATAACGATGAGGTCCGATAAAGATTGAGTTATTTTGGGGTCGTAGTCTTTATTTCTCTCTTTTAAAGTAGAGACTATGATACTTCTATTGTAGCCTTGTTCTTCATAATAATCGAAGTCTAGAGCAACCTTCAAAATAGAAGCGGCCAAACGCACTCCATCCTCTTTCTCCTCCTCGAAGCGATATTGAACATCTACACTTTTTAAAATTTCGCCCACTTCTTCAAGTCCAGGAATTTTATTAAGGATATTTCGTGTATCTTCAGGAAATTTTGCAAGCAGTGCCTTGACTTCTTTGCTCAGGTCTCTTCTGTAATAAACATCTTCCGTGACATTTTCTGGTAATGCTAAATATGCCAACTGAGAGAAAACAGAGGCCACATCGACTCGCCACGCATTGGGGACATCCTGCTTCATTGCAAGTTCTTTTGCCATTCTACGTACCCGTTGCACCCTCCCAAAAAATAAAGGCTTTGCTGTAGAAAGCGATTCTGCCAATGCATCAACTGCTCCTCGTAATGTTTGGTCCAAGAGAATTCTTTTACTGCGAATTAAATCATATTGCTCAAGACCGTCATTTAAAACTTTGATCAGGCGCTCCGGCGGACATGGCTTTGAAAGCATGCGAAAAACATTTCCGTCATTGACCGCTGCCATTGCTGAATCAAAATCAGTATGCCCAGTCAACAAAATGGTGGAAACTTCATGATCCCTCTTTTTGATTTCGGCAAGCATTTCGGCTCCATTCATCCGAGGCATCCGCATATCTGAAAGAACTAGGGCAAAACCTCCCTCTTTTTCAAATATTTCCAAACCCTCAACTCCATCCGAAGCTAAGTGCAATTCAAAATCTTTACGGAGATTTAACTGAAATCCACGCAAAATGGATTCCTCGTCATCTACGCAGAGTATCTTGTTATTCATGGGAAGGGATTAAAGCGTCATGCTTTGCTTAAAGGGGTTGTAAGTAGATTAAAGATCAAATCTCAGTTGGATCAACGTAAAAAACACTTGGACTTTTACATCGCCTTGATCAAAATTCAAGAAGTGAAGATTTAACCTTCCACATTTTTTGATTTATTTTAACTCCACTTGGAAAAATTACTCTGAAAAAGAATTTCTGCTTCCATTTTGGTTAGAAAATCTACAAATTTATAACCATGGAAATAAGTAATTATTCGAGAAGAAATTTTGTCAAAACCAGCTCGGTTGTTTCAGCAGGTACCTTACTGTCAGTACCTCACATAGCCAATGCCCAAAATAGCAGTAAAACCTTAAAGGTGGGTCTCATTGGTATTGGAGGTCGCGGAAGCGGTGCTGCGGCTCAAGCGATGGCCGCAGATGACAATGTAGCACTCACCGCGATCGGTGATTTATTTGAAGACCGCATAAAGCTTCGCAGCCGAATTCTCAAAGCCCGTGGTCGCGAAAAATTTCAAGTAACCCCTGAAACAACTTTCACAGGATTTGATGCATACAAAAAGGTCATCGACTCAGGAGTGGATGTTGTAATCTTAACTTCCCCACCTAATTTTCGTCCGCAGCACTTAGAATACGCAGTAGAAAAAGGGGTACATTGCTTCTTCGAAAAGCCTGTTGCGGTAGATGCACCGGGTGTCCGCAAAGTGATTGAACTGGCCAAAAAAGCAAAAGAAAAGAATTTGGGCTTTATGTCTGGCTTTTGCTGGAGGCACCATTACCCCAAAAGAGAGATTTTTAAGCGAATTTTAGACGGTGCAATCGGAGATGTGCATGCCATGTACAGCACATATAACGGCGGAGAAGTCTGGAAAAAGAAACGGGAAGATGGCTGGGGAGATCTTGAATCCCAGATGCGAAACTGGAATGCTCACTTATGGCTCTCAGGTGATTCTATCGTCGAACAGGCTGTTCATTGTATTGATATGATGCAATGGGCCGTTGGCGATCAATTGCCTTTGCATGCCGAAGGATCAGGAGGTCGTCAGGTTTATAATGACCCTGATAAGTATGGAAATATCTATGATCATTTTGCATGCGTGTATGAATGGGAAAATGGTTCAAAAGGGTATCATTTCTCCAGGCAACAAAATGGTACAGTTGGAAGTTATGAAGTTGAGCTTTTTGGTACTAAAGGTTCGAGCTCTGCCAAAAATCGTCACACAATTATAGCTGGTGATGACTCTTGGCGGTATAGAGGTGAAAATAATGACATGTATCAGACCGAACATGATGAATTATTTGCTTCGATCCGAGAAGGGAACCCTTTTAACGATGGAGAAAAAGCGGCTCACAGTACCATGGTTGCAATCCTAGGCAGAATGGTTGCATACACCGGACAAAAAATTACTTACTCCGATGCTCTCAATTCAAAAGAGGATTTAACCCCTGCACATCTAAACTGGGAACAACCTCTTCAAGTACCTGCCCCGCCCATACCTGGGGTGACCCGTTTCGTTTAAAATTTGAAAAAGTTTAATTAGACTGTACTTCAATTCTTTTCAAAGATTGATAAAAATGAAAGAAAAGAGGATCGTATTCTTTAGCTTCCTGCAAAACACCAATTCCTTCTTGTTCAAAGTTTGATCCTATTTTTAGAATCAAATCTTTATTTTTTGCACGAGCTACACTAGGGTCATCTTCATGCATTTGGCGGTATTCCCGAACCGTCATACAGTCATAAGCCAGCGAAGAATCCGTAGTTTGTAAACTTGATAATTCTGCTTGTAAGGAGTTTATCCTTACGGAATCCGTGACCATGGAACTACTTTTGNCCGAATTTGCCCTAGCAATAACAGGCACATTTTTCTTTGATTGAANGTCAATAGATTCCTTTAACGCAAAAGATCGTGCCTTGTCTGTATCTAAACTCTCNTAAAAATTTACGCACTGCATAATAAGGGGCACATGAAAAGTATCGATATTTTTTGAAGTGTACCTGTTACGGATTCTCATGAGTCCACCTATTTTTGAGGGATATATAAATTTCACATCTCTTGACGCACTTACCCAATCCAATAATCCATCGATCAGTACATAGTCCTGTAACTGCTCTTTTTCTACACTACATAAAATCCAAGGAGGACTCTCAACTTTAGGACTATCGATAAATCCAGTTGGAGAATGAACGATCAGCATATTGATGAGAAACGGATAATTTGCACAAGTTTCAAGAAGGATCTCTGCCTCTGGACCGTATGCCCTGCAAATCACTTTTCCAGCAACAGCAGGAAAACTTTTCTTGAGCAACTTTAAGTCATTAACCAAAACATCTTTACTTCTTACCGGTAAGGAAAGACAGGCAAGCCCTCGCTCTAGAAAGTAGTCATGATGTCTTTGCTGATAATTAGCAGCAGTATCAGAAATAGGTTTAGGAAAAGGGGACTTTAAATCCACAAATAAAGCTTTTGCATATTCAATGCGATCTCGCTGCCTACCTGCCCACCCCTTTGCAACTTCTTCGTCGGTGGGAAATCTCTTTAATCCAGGCAACATTAATCCTCTTATATGTTTAACATCTTTGATCGCGAATGATTTTCTATTTGGATCTTCTTGCTCAATATAATCGCTAAACTGATCCCGAAGTGGTCTACCAAAGCCCATGATCTTGCTCGCATATTCATCTTCTTCGATCGCCCTGAACATAGAAAATTCGACTTCACTACTATCACTTGGAGCTTTCTGAAAATGATTTAATGGTAATAGTTTTAAATATTTATTTAAATAAATAGAGTTTTTTTCGCCCCAACTACTCTCGAGTCTAAAGAGAGCGTATTTTTCAACCATCCGAAAACAAATTCCCTCGAATAAGAAAAATGCAAAAATTATGATAATCGCGGATGCAATGCCAAAGACTATTCTCATTGATCGCTCTCTTTCATTTCTAATTCGGAAGATTCAGACGAGACATCCGATTTTTT
>NHCX01000070.1 GCA_002168015.1 Verrucomicrobia bacterium TMED44 | reverse complement strand
GTGGAATAATTGACCTGAAAGTAGTAAGTGGCTTCATCGAATCCTTGTGGCAGTTTATAATCACAACTCCAAAGGGTTTCATTAAGGGGGTCTTTGACCATGGAAATGGTTTCACCTCCGACGACCACAGAGACAGAGATGGAACTACGGTCGACCCGGCGGTCTTGGATATCCACTTCCGTCTGCAAGGTGTAGATACCCGAAGGATTTTGACTGATATTCTTAGAGGTCAGGTTGATAAAGGTTGGCTGGCGACAACTGGATAAAATTCCCAACCCGAGAATGGTGATGAGGAGAGAGAGACTATATTTAGTTTGATTCATTTTCTTTTTGTCGATTGTTNGAAATTGGTCATAACCCAAGATGATGCAGGAAGGAAATCAAAAACATTCCCACACCCTCGGGTTGTATGTCCATGTTCCATTCTGTTCATCCACATGTGACTTTTGCGCATTTTATCAGGAGAGACCAAGCAAAAAGAAAATAGAAAGTTACTTTCTTGCTTTAAATCAGGAAATGAAAGGGTTTCAAGTCGATGGTCTGGTGGATACCGTATTTATCGGAGGGGGTACTCCAGGCCTCTTGCAAGCTGAAGAGTTAAGGAATTTGTGCGATTCTATTGAGAGATTTGGACTGGCGTCGGGAGTGGAATGGACCATTGAGCTGGCGCCAAATGAAATAACTCCGGAAAAACTTTCTGTTCTNAAAAAGGGTGGTGTAAACAGAATATCTTTGGGTGTGCAAACTTTCNATTCTAAATTGATGAAGGATTTAGGACGCAAGCATGGACCAAAAAAAGTGTACCAAGCTTATCAAATTATCCGAGAGGCAGGTTTTGAGTCCGTTAATTTGGATTTGATCTTCGGTATACCTCATCAAACTTTAGAACAATGGGAAAGGGATATGAAGGCCGCTGTCGAGTTGGAACCTGATCATATCTCTACTTATTGCCTAACTTTTGAGGAAGACACTGCTCTGTATTACAGGTTAGCCAAGGGGGAGCTGTCAATCGATCCGGATAAGGAGGCTGAGTTTTACGAACGGGCTTGGGCTTTTTTACCTGCGGTTGGTTATGAACAGTATGAAGTCTCAAATTTCGCCAAAGATGGAAAGCAATGCATTCATAATTTGAACACTTGGAAAATGAATGAATGGATTGGGGTGGGTCCGTCTGCCAGTTCTCAATTCCGTTGCAAGCGCTGGAAGAATCCTTCCAACCTCGAGGANTGGTCANCGGGAGTGGCCAGCGGTTTTGGCCGGGATGATTACGAGGATTTTCAGAAATTGACCCTTAGGGACTTGGCAGAAGATGCCCTTCTTTTCGGGTTGAGAATGAACCAAGGCATATGTCTGTCCGATATAGATCAGCGATTTGGTCTCTCTGAAAAGTATCTTCGTGAATTAGTTCAATTTGTTGAAAATTTGTCTGAGGAGGGACTAGCGGAAAGAAGTAACGGGTGGGTCAGGTTGACTGATTCAGGGCGGGTGCGTGCAGATGCAATTGCGGCGGAAATGCCCNTTAGGGACGAGCCCTAGACAGCACTCGGGGTAGTCATATGGAAGGCTTGCTCGAGAAGATGAATAGCTTCATTGAGACCACCTCTCCGGGCTCGTAGAAGCCAAACTTTTTGAAAGTGTTCGATTAATTCCCTGTTGCTAGTAGCGGAGCTCGGCAAACCGTTCGGTTGGTCTATTCGGGACATGGCGTGAAGAAGGCCAATTTTTGAAAGTCGCAGTCCTAGCTCCCATTCCTGGAATGCCCAATCGGNNGATTGGGTATTTCCGGGCTGAATGTTCTGGCTGCTAATCTCCTTTAGAAANGAAAGCCCGTCGCTGATTTTCTCAACCGTGGTTTGTTCCGCTAGGTGTTGAGGTAGTTTTTCCGGTTGGGCCGTGAACAGGGAAAACCAGGCAAGGCTGTTATTGGGTAATGTGAATCCCAGAATATGATCAAGTTTTCCAAGATCAATCATTGCCTGGCCAAGTCCCATCAATGGCAACTGAAAAGCCTGGCGGTCTATGGCAGATGCAATTNCTTGATCATCTTTATCCTCCCCATACCAAGCAAGTTGACTGGCTAGAAAGAGGGGGGGATAAAGAGTAGCCCAAGGCTGATGGTTCCCACAATCTCCCCAGGTAGTCAGAAGGATCCCTTCCGCTCCATATTTGCGGGCATTTTTGCAGGCTGACTTGAGGTTGTTGCGGGCGGTGTGCCAACGCCCGGAAAAACTGCGCCAGTTAGCGGTGCCAGGAGCGAGAGAATATTGTAAACCACAGGCGGAAATAGTACGGGCCTGTTCTGCAAACGGATGNTCCGCTTCATAGCCCCAAATAATCGGAGATGCATTGGAGGGGAGCCGTTGTGCATTTTGAGGTTTTTCAAGAAGAACATCGGCCCAAAATTCCATCCTCTTGCCACGCTTTTCAACAAGTTCTAAAATACCTTCTAGGTGTTTCAGGTAAATTTCATGCTTTCCCTTGGTCTCAACTTGGGCCTTGCTCCAGCCTTGNCCTAATTCCCAAGGCTCATCGAGACCCACATTGAATTTGGAGGATGAAAAGTGAGGGAGATATTCTTCATACAAGGAATCAATGAATCTCAGGCTTTCCCGGTTCGGTTTGAGCACGGAACCATGGTCTCTGACCATAAATGGTTCATCGCGTTGAAAGCCGTCCGGGCACTCGGCAAGTTTTTTGTAAGGTTCGTGTCGAAGCCATCTTTCAAAATGCCCAAAAGAATTGAGGTTGGGAACAAGTTCAATGAAACGTGCTTTGCAATATTGATCGATTTGCTGGATTTCTAACCCTGTCAGAGGAGAGGAGTCCTGCCATACACAGGA
The DNA here is from genome assembly GCA_002168015.1 of Verrucomicrobia bacterium TMED44. Taxonomy (GTDB): domain Bacteria; phylum Verrucomicrobiota; class Verrucomicrobiia; order Opitutales; family Seribacteraceae; genus Seribacter. The sequence goes on along the minus strand of NHCX01000070.1, from coordinate 16,367 downwards.
GTGGGCACTGAAGGCAAAAGTGTGCTCGATATATAATTGAAACTCACTATATCGAAGCTGGGATAGGAGATCTATCAGCCCGAAAATGGATTCCATGGTGGGAACTTTGCAACGGCTTACATCGAGCATGAACCCACGGCGGGAGAGGACAGGGCGGTCATTGATTTCGAAACAGGGAATCTTTCCATTGGAAAGGTCAAAGATTTGTTTAAGAGTGTACAGGGCATACAGGGCTCCCCTTGCTTTGAATGCAGTGATCTTGATTCCGTTATTTCTACATTCAATTTTGTAGGCGTCCTCATGTCCCAACTTTTTTTTGGAAAAGACAAGATTTGCACTGGCCCCACTAGTTGGAGACAGGGGAATGGGGGATACGGGTAAAAGGATCTCAAAACCTGAATCTTGAAATAAAACATCAAACCCTTTACCTTCGGCAAAANATCCCTCTTTTTCNACGANTTCGGCGGGNGTTGGCAGAAGATCAGAGGCCAAATTACGGAGCATCAGTAGATCCTTTTTTCTGGGGTATCAAAAGACCGAAGCCCCAAGTTATAAAAACGGTGACAGGCCAAGCCCAAACCGTATTGACAACCGGGGAGAGTGTACCGTTACGATCTTGCAAAAAGCTCCAGCGCAAAGCTGTATCAAAAGATATCAGATCGTAATTGAGAAGAATCTGGTAAAGATCGGGCCGAAGAGATACGACCAGCATAAACGAGATAAGGAAACCGGCTGACAGACCTTTGACTCCGGCTTTAGGGGAAAGCAAGGATGCGAGAAACATACCAAGCATTGGGCCCGTGGTGTAGGAAATCATTCCAAAGGCCAAAACCACGACATTAACCTTTCCCCTAAGTGAATCCAGTTCGACTGCAAAGGCAGATAGTAAAATACCCCATATAAGNACTAATATGCGGGAAAGAAAGAGGCGTTTTTTTTCCGCATTTTCTCCAGTTGATGGTTTTAGCAAACCAAGGGTGGTCTGGGAAAGTGCCGCCANNATAGAATCCAGGCTGGAAATCGCAGCTGCGAAAATTCCCGCAAGAATTAATCCGCGAAAGCCCACAGGTAGTTCCGTGACAATCCAAACCGGGAAGACTGCATTGGTATCCTCCGTGAATATGGAAGGCTCCGTCCCTGCCATTCTCATGGGTTCATAATAGGCAAAAAGAGCAGCTCCCACAAACATCATAAGCAGGGTCAGTAGCAAAGCAGCCGAACTCGCAATCATGGCTTTTCGGGCGTCGTTGGCATCCCGACAGCAAAACATCCGCTGGGCATTTAGCTGGTCTACCCCGAAAGCACTCAAGTTTTGAAAAGGAACCGCAAGGATGGCGACCCAAAGAGTAAAACCAACAGCCGGATCGGAGGTGAGGTTGAGGAAGTTGAATTTTTCTGCTTCCCCAGCCACTTCTATCATCTGATTCCAGCCACCATCGAGTTGGCCGATAATCCAGAATAAACTGAAAAGTCCCGCACCCACAAAAAGAAAAAACTGCATCACATCAGTCCAAATGACCGTCCGCATTCCCCCCATAAGGGTCCAGCCGACAGCGAAGAGTCCAATGATCCAAATACAGTGATGAAATTCGAGTGGGGTCACCACTTTAAGAGCCAGGGCAGCGACTAGAACGCGTACACTTTGACCAAGGATTCCACCGACTTGAAAAATAATCGTCGCTAATCTTTTGGCTCCTTCTCCGAGCTGGTTTCCCATGTAGTCATAGGGACTGTAGATTTCTCTTTGGTAAAATACGCGAACGAAGAAGATTCCTACGAGAACCCGGGCAATAATAGAACCAATTCCCCATTGAAGATAGGTGAAGTCTCCTCCAGCTGCATAGATCATCCCGGGAACCCCTATAAAGGTAACCCCACTGATCTCAGTGGCAATAATTGAACCGGAGACTGCCTGCCAAGGAAGAGACCGTCCACCAAGAAAAAAGTCTTTGATCGTGGACTGTTTGCCTTTCAGTAAATGCCCAACCCAAGTTGTGAGAAGAAGATATCCTCCCACGACCATCCAGTCAATGTTGGTAAATTGTTGATGAAAGTCCATCGAAGCTCATCTAAAGACTTTGATCAGAACAAGGGAAACGGAAATCGTTTTTCGGTGAATAACTTTTAGCAATGGGAATAAGTTCTTGTTTCCTCAGTCCATTGGATATGGAAGTGTTCAAAGATGAATTTATTCACCCTGATGATTGGTGCTTCTGCATTGTTTATAGCAGGGTGTGCGGCGTATTTTAGTGTTCGTGGAATTGCTTTAACTTTTGGAGCAGTAAGCTCTTTTACGATTCCGATTATAATCATGGCTTCGAGCCTCGAGTTTGGAAAGTTGATCGCGGCCTCTTTTTTATATCGAAACTGGAAAACCTGTCACCCTACNTTGAGGANCTATCTTTCNCTTGCAGTGGTTCTTCTGATCGGTATCACTTCGGCAGGGATTTACGGTTATTTGTCACAGGCATTTGAGCAGACGCTGAGCCAGGTACAAGGATACGAAAAAGAAATTTCAAGTCTGCAAAGACAGCAGACTGATTATGACCGCAGGATATCGGCTTATCAGTTGTCGGGAAAAAAGGGTTCCTCCCTGCGTGAAGAGAAGCAGGCAGAGGAGAGATCTCGGCTTGAAAACTACATAGCAGAGAGGCGTAAAGATATCGACCAAGCTGAATTATCTAANTCACGCTTGGCGGATGAAACGGATCAGATGATAGTGGGGGAGAGGCAAAGACGGGAAGATGAAAAAAAGCGTCTTCAGGAAGTCATTGCTGAAAGAAGAAAAGATATTGCAGGTATCGAACAGGATAAATCTGAATATAAAGTGGAAATCGATGAGCGTTTAGAAAGGGAAAGAGCCCGGGAAAACGAGGTGTCTGAACGGATTGCTCAATTAGATGCAGCCGTCAAAGTTTATCAGGACAAAGGGGCAGGGGGGTTCCTGCAAGAGGATGGTCTAAAAAAAGCAGCCGAACTTCTTAAAACTCAGGGTTCAGAGAGAGAAGCCCTTCGCGAAAGAATGGATGCAATCCAATCGGCCAAGGATAAAGCCAGAGAGAACTTGGAATCGCGCTACGATTCTCTTGATCAACGAATTACTCTGATACAAACTGAGATTTCAGACGCCAATGTACGAATTACTGGGTTGACCACTGGTGGGGCTGAGCAAGCAGACAATGTGAAGACTGCTCTGCAAAATTTACAGGAAGCCCGTTCCTCGGTGGATAACCGGATTGCTTCTTTGGAAAAAGAAATTGCGGAGGCGAGCAAGAAAATCACCGCATTCAGTGAATCCAATTCCACTTATGGTCCGGATAGTTCTGCTGAGATTGAGGGTATGAAAGCTGAGCTCCAGGCAAAGAAAGAAGCGGCGGAATCAAAAATTCTTGAATTGGAAGGTAAGATTCGTTCGACCGATATTGGATCTTTTAAATTCGTGGCCCGTGCTTTTGATGCTGAAGTTCAGGAAGCAGAGGCAACGGAAAATCCAGTTATAATTAAAGAGGCGTTGGACCGGGCCGTCAACCGGGTGGTGAAGTGGTTTATCCTTCTTCTCGTGATTGTTTTTGACCCCTTGGCAGTAACCTTGGTCATTGCCTACAATGCCTCTCTTATGCGGATCAAGCATGGTGGCATGGAAGGAGTGGTTTCTTCTCCTGCTGGAGATGAAAAAAAAGAAGAAGCCAATAGACCTTCTCGATTTGCAAACCTTCCCATTTTTCTGATTCTGGNCGGACTGGTCGTTTTTGGCATTTATCACTTAGATAAGAAAAACGACCCGGTTAATCAAAAAAAGACCCAGAAAGCTTCCCTGATTGGAGAGTTATCTTCGAAGCGAGTGGATGAACGGGCCTTTGCTTACATTCCCGAAAAATCATTTGGAGTGATCTCATTCTCGGGTATGAGAATGGTTGATGAAATTGGTCTGCCCAAAGTTTTTTCCGACGATTTTGTTGATCGGATTCCATTTCTTGGAAGCATTACCTGGGATCCTGAGGCCTGCGGGATTCAATCTCAGGGCCGAGCTCTTTACTTTTTACAATTTCCTGGCGAAGAGGATAGGGATAACCGCTCGGGGGATATACTTTTTGGACTCACTTTGCCAATTGCCAATGAAGACAGACTGAAAGAATTTATCATTCGTCAATTGGATCTCAAGGATGTCAATCCAAGTTGGAGAGTGAAAGAAGTGGAATCCCCAAACTTTCTTTCGATCCGTCACAAAGATTCTCATATATCGGTGGGNATGGATCAAAATTGCCTCGTCTTTCTAACCTCGTGGTGGGCAGATCAGCCAAATCCGGCATTTTTNGATCGTGAATTGGAAGAGATTTTTTTATTCGGACAGGAGGGAGGCGGTATGCACGCCAATTTATCTGCTAAGCTTTCCGGAGGAGATTACGACTTGGGACTCGCCTTGTTTGTAGAAAAGTTTTTTGAAAATTTTCAAAAAGATTCCGCAGAACAGGAGTTGTGGGAAAATTTTAGAAACTTTCTNGGACTCGATCTAGTCCTGAAGGCGGAGGCTACATCTGAAGGGGTCAGCTTGGACTGCAGGTACGATTACCGTGAGAATGTCCTGAACTCAAATTATGCCCTTCGGGTGGCAGCTAAATTGGATAGCGTAAGGGCGAGCGATTTTTCAAAGTCTTTGAATGGTGTGTATGGAGAATTTGCAGAGATTTTTCTGCAACGATTTGATTATCAGACTGTTTCAGGCAAACTTGAAAGAATTGATCTGACCAAGTCAGAAGGATTCGAAGCCTTTGATTCCATGGATNTTGGCAAGAGACAGCGAGGAGATTCCCAAGGTTCTTTTTCAATGGATATTCAATCCAATGAGACCGGCGATAAATCATTACGGTTACTGGTTGATTTGCTTGTCCAAGCACTCAACCCATTGGAAGTTTCGGATTCCAATTGAGAGTCTTTTTTCATGGGTAGTATTGCCAGTTTTATGATTATCCTGTTTGGGATGAGTTTGATTTGGGGCTGTGCCTCGGAGAGAAGNACAGGTGGCAGTGGTACAGCAAGTGAGAATGAACAAGAAATAATCAAAGCTGGGAAAGAAATTTCTGATGACAGTGAATCATTGTCAAAAGATCGTCCAAAAGATCTTGTCGACCTAGATCAAGCAGAACCGATTGCGAATCGTTCTGAAAAGTTGAAAGAGGAGGTAAATACCACTGACGCCAAAGTGCCNAAAGGGAATGAAGTCGACGCGAAAAAAACCTTTGATCCTAGAGAGGTTTCCACTCAGGAACCTTTTTCCAAGAAAGATGAAAATATAAATATTGAAGGAAAGGTAGANGATTTAAATTTCACTGCACCCCATCCTCTTTTAAGTGAAAGCAATCATCTTCCGAGCGAGATTAACGAAAATAACAGTTCTGTAAGAGAACAGAACGGTATATCCCANANAAATGAATGGGAAGGNAAGGTGCAGGATGTAAATGACTCAAGCAGTGCTGNTGACAAGAATGAAATAGCTACATCACTAGAGGATGTGGGAGATGTACTTGAGCAGAAACNAGAGACTGTTCAAATCAATTTAAAACAAGGGGAAGAACCTGTTACCAATTCAGATGTGGAGAATCCGGGAACTGAGCAGAACCTTATTTTAAAGCAACCTTCATTGCCAACTCCTTCCCCACGGAAAGAGGATCAAGGGCTAGAGCAAAGCCTAGGACTAAGTGATGCATTTAGCAGTGAATCTCAACCGACTGATAATCAAGAAAAGAAGGCGACTGTGTCACTTTCGCCTGCTGAAGAAAAAAGGACAGGGATGGGGCGGCTGTCTCGTCAGCAGATTAGATTCAGTCCATCAGGAAAAGAAGTGCCTGATGATGGGTCGCCCTCAACTCAACGACTTGGACTCAAGCCTGCTTTGGCTGATGCTGTTCAGGAAGGAATCTCGGGCTCAAGAAAAATTGTATTTGAAGATAAAAAAAACGGGGTCATGGATTCCAAAATGGGAACTAATCGTTTACGGGTTGGGTTCAGTGAAAAGAGTGCCGGGGAATCGACGATGACTGAGAGTACCTTACCGCAAACGGTGGGATTTACCAATGTCATCCAAGGTGACGCAGACCAAATATCAAAAGATATTGAAAATGAGCCCCAGCCTCCTTCGAGAGAATCGAGAGGTTATGCAAATATCCGAAATTTTTTGGGGGGAGTAACTTCACCATCTAAGAGTAAGCAGGGATATAAGCAGGAAAGAATATACAAGAATTTACAAGACTGGTCAGCCATTGAACGCGATCAAAATGCGACGAATAGGGCTAAAGATTCTCAACCTAAACCCTTCAATCGGGCTTTGAAATGGATTCGCCAAAAGGGTAGGGTGGAAGAGTAGAACTTGCAGTGAAGTGGGACATAAGCAGTGGGTATCTTTTAACAGGGCTTCTTTTGCTATTGATTCTTATTATGGGGCAATTCACATCCTGCCTCATGGAGGTTACACCCTTTTGGCATTCCTTTTCTGATCAGGTTAGGAGCCCTTAATTGAAATCATAAACCAATCGGAGGTAATATTTTAAATCCAATTCTTCTTTCCCTGGAACGGGGGTGGAATTATAAGTGCCGGCAAGGCCAGAGCGGATTTTCCAATTTTGCTCTTTATTAAGAGCCATGATCAAAGCCGTATCTTTTCGGAAAAGAAAATCAGAGAATTCGTCTATGTTTGGAATGTAAGAAAGCTCACTTTCCAAAGCGAGAAATTCTTTGATTTTGTGAGAATATTCCAGTCCAAAATCCAAAGCCGGTTCGCTAAGATTTTTCACTGATTCAGATCCTAGTTCTTCGAACCTGAACGCCGCACCACCCCGGACTGAAGTCTTGATATTCTGAGCTTCAATCCACGAGTATTTAAGTCCAAGTGCCGCCGTCGCCCGGAGATCTACTTCTTCCAACCGGTCATTTTCAAGATCAGTCCTCGCATACCAGGACAGTTCCTCAAAAAAGCGGGAATCATAATCCACTCCGAACTTGGTCTCATCAACAATCGTAACTTCTTTTTTGGTTGAGTTTACATAGGATAAGTAGAAGTCGTACCCTCGCATAAGGTTACCCAAGCTACTGTCTAATCGAATTCCTAAACCAAAACTGTCTGTATTACCTGAGGCTCCCGTAAGATCAAAACCCAAGGCATGTTTCCATTTCATTTGCATAGATAAGGCATTTTTTTGCGCTGCTAAAATTAAGGGGTCTGTGGAACTTGCGTCCCATAGGTGTTTGATTTCAGAGAAAGCAAACGATTGGCCGCTGTCCCGGATGGTGAGCAGGTTTTGCTCAGCATTTTCAATTACGCCATCAAAAGTCCGGTTGTCATCCAATCTTAAGGAGATTTCACGATTGCTACTCACGGAAGAAATTCGGGTATAAGGCACCTTGATTTTACCAGCAAAGGAAGTCTTGATGGTGAGGTTTCCATCTGTCATTCCGAGGATTTCACCATGGATGATGGAACCGTCTGTTATTTCGACATGATCTGCCAATAAGATCAGCGGAAGTAAAAAAGGAATAATTAACTTTATTTGCATAATGAATGTCTTGGGCGTCAGCCTGGGGGCCAAGTGAGTTTTCTNCCACCCAGTAGATGCACATGGAGATGGGGGACAGATTCGCCTCCATCTGGACCATTGTTGATTACTACGCGGAAGCCTTCATCCAACTTTTGGTCGCGAGCAATTTTCTTGGCCGTAACTAATAGGTGTCCCAAGGTCTGCTGATCTGTTTCATCTGCTTCAGCCAGCCGGGCAATTAATTTTTTTGGAATCAGCAGGGCGTGAAAAGGAGCTTGTGGTTGGATATCCTTGACTGAGATGCAAACTTCATCCTCGTAAAAAATTTCGGCTGGAATTTCCCGATTGATAATCTTTTGAAAAATTGTGCTCATAGAGTATTGCTATTTTACTTTGCGGACCAAATACGCAAGGAGGAAAGAAGGAAATCTTCCAACGCCGAATCCTCTTTTAGATTAACTTCGAGCAGACCGGTGGTTTTTTCCAGTTTTTGGATCACCTTTGCTAATTTTTGGCCATTTCTTTTTAACGCTGGAATCATTGCTTCACCCGAGGTAACGAAGGTGCGGGTATGGTCGGAGATTTGTTTCAACATTCTCGAACGGATCCCGCGGCGAAGACCACTTTCATAAGCATCCTTTTCCTTATCATCCAACTGTTGGGAAAGATTGGAGACGGCTTCCTTGGCCAACAAATCAGCCGTGGATTTAATGAGGCTCGTGAGACTTTCCATTAATCCGTATGCCATAAATACTGGGCTTACCCGATCTTGTTTAAGTTTATTTCGATCGAGCAGTAAACCAATCCATTGCTCGTAGTTGGCAAGCCATTGGGTTAACTCGTGTTGTTCTCCTTGATTTGAATCTTGTTCAAGTCTGACCAGAAGACTGCGACTCCGAATCGTGGGGAGTATGGAATAGGGTCGGGTAGTGAGCAGAAATAAATAGGTGCCCGCTGGAGGTTCCTCCAGGGTCTTAAGGAAGGCGTTGGCGGCTTCTTTTCTCATGCGATCCGCTTCGTGTATGATGGCAACCTTGTAATTGCTTTGATTGCCCGAGCGGTAGAGATTGTTCATCAACGCCCGGGTTTTTTCCACTGTTATAATTCTGGCTTTTCCGGTTGGGCGGAGATGAAACAAATCGGGATGATCAAGACCATCCTCGTGCATACCTAGGATTTTCCGGTAAAGTGTGGCGACAGAGTTTTCGAGGAATCTAAGATCATCTCCTCTAAAAAGTAAACCGTGGTGAAGATTTCCCGATTCAATCCTTTGACCGAGTGATCCAAGTCGTTCTTCGGCAAGAGAACTCACTTAAACCTTAATCTTAGTCTTCGGAAAAAAACCTGGAATGGATCTCGTTCCAAATCAAGATTTCAATATCATCAGGTTCTCCGAGACCATCGACGACGAAAAAGCGGTCGGGCAGACTTTTAGCCAAGTGTAAATAGCCCGCCCTTACTTTTCCGTAGAATTCTACATTTTCTTGTTCCATACGGTCAGGCATATCAGATACTCGATGTTTAATTCTTTCCAGACCCACTTCTGCAGGAATATCCAAAATTACGGTTAGATCAGGAACCACATCCCCAACCGCAAAAGAATTAATTTGGGTAACAGGATCATCAGCAATCTGACGCGCCACTCCTTGGTAAACGGTGGTGGAATCAAGGAAGCGGTCACAAAGAACAATTTTACCATCCTGTACAGCCGGATAAATGATTTCCCGTACCAGTTGTGCCCGGCTTGCTGCAAAGAGCAAAAGCTCGGTTTCTGGGAAAATATTTTTGGAGGAATCAGCGTGCATAAGCAGATGCCTGATATCCTCACCAATTACAGTTCCCCCAGGTTCTCTGGTCACCACAACATCCCGATGGTCAATCTCTTCGAGACGGTCGGCTAATCGCCGGATTTGGGTTGATTTTCCGCACCCTTCGGATCCTTCAAAAGAAATTAAAATACCAGTTTCGTGGCTCATAGTTAGGATAAGCTGTCTTGTTGTTTAAGAAGTTCAATGACTTGGTTAGTACTTGGGCTCTGGGCTGTTCTTACATAATGACCTGAGGTGCAAGTTGCTAAAGCCAAGCAAGTTATCGGAGAAAATCCGCTGAGGCGAGCCGCACAAAAACCAGCATTGAAATGGTCGCCAGCTCCAGTGGTGATTTTAGGGTTATCAGTAAATGGACCTTCCGCCCACCAGGCACCATCCTTTGTGGCACATGCCGCAGAATCAACCGGGTGGGTCACCACGCAGGCAATTTCTAGTTCCCTTCTAATTTCGGTTGCCATTTTTTTGAGGGAATTTTCGCTTTTATCACCCCGAGCAAGCCCGAGCGTTTCACAAACCTGCAAAGCTTCATTGAAGTTCAGCCCAAGGGTGGTTTCTGCATGAGCCTGAAACCGGGATATCACTTGCAAAACTTCAAGGATATCTTCCTTTGAGCGTTTGGCAGGGTCGGTGAGGTCGAAAAAGAAGGCACGAGTCTCGCGGGGAGGAAGATTGGGCAGTACCTTATCGGCAAATTCTTGGAGAATTGATGTCATCTTCGGAATCATGGTCCAGTTTACAATCGATACCAAATCACATTTGGATAATAAATCGATGAATGGGCCTTCTCCGGCAGCCTGAATGATTTGATTGTAATCAATTCCCTCTAAGCTGACCATATTACCAAGCATCAGTTTACCATCCTTGAATTCCAAGGCAGTCGTAATACCGGGTTCAGTTAGTGAGATAGCTTGTGTCTTTTCAGCAAACTCTTCAAAAACAGGATGGATAGCAGGATTACCTAAGGCCCCAACATACCTCACACCAAGACCCAATGATAGGAGTGCATTGGCCATGATTGGTCCATTCCCCCCAAGTTTTTCAAATCGAGGAAAGAGCTCTAAGTTTGCACTTTTTCCCGCAGCTGCAGAGATTCTACTTCCGAGGTCCGCGATGGTCTCGACCGCATCAAATTGTTCGCCCATGCCATGTCTCTTATCAACAGGGGTAACGATCTTGTCGACGAAGCCATCTAAGCCGACCAAGGTTTGTTTTCCCGATGTCTGAAAGGGTTTGTCTTGGATTTCCTGAAAAACTTTATCTGAGATTCTCATCTGTAGGATGCCTAGGAATGTTTTGGCCAAGGGGCAATTCAATTCGATGGAAAGAAGTCATTGAAGTTTCATGAATTTGGTTGATTTTGCATTGAATATGGTAATGGTTAAGGAAAGTGGTAATCTTTGGGAAAGGATAAAAAATGGGAATTTATGGGATTGATGCAATAGCGACGATAAAAGTATTTGAATATTTTGCTGACTCGAATTTTGCCGGTAAGGTCGTAGTTTTAGTATTGGTGCTTTTAAATTGTACGGCCATGGCTTTAATGTGGTCCAAGTTTCAACAGATTAAGAAAGCTCTCAGAAATAATGCTCGGGATGAAAAACGGATCAATAATCTTCCGACAATCTCTGACTACGATAATGCACTTTTTACAGGAGAAGGAAGCCCTTACTTGATTATTTGCTCACGAGCAATGAGTGCTGCACATCGCGGAAAACAAGAGGGTAAGATACGCATGAATTATGTTGAAAATGCGATTCGTCGAGCCTTGGCTGAAGTGGGAGATAGTTATGAGGCAAAAATGTATTGGTTAGCCACAATTGTTTCCGGAGCTCCTTTTTTAGGTTTACTTGGAACGGTTTGGGGGGTGATGGATGCATTTGGTACCATGGATACAGGAGGCGCCACCATCGAGCACTTAGCCCCAGGTGTCTCGGGGGCACTTCTTACCACGGTTACTGCTCTCTGCGTGGCCATTCCGATTGTGTTTGTTTATAATGGACTGTTAGGAATGACTCGGGGAGCAATGACTAAACTCGAAAGTTTTGCCAGTAACCTGGCTGACCGAATCGAATTGGAAATGGATTCCTAAAATATAAACCCATGGCTCGGGACTTTAAAAGACAACATAAACTGGCGGCCATTTCTGACCTTAATGTCACACCTCTTATCGATCTGGCATTTTCCCTGTTAATTATCTTTATGATCACCACACCCGTAATTGAGCAGTATAACCGTATTGATCTGCCTTCCCAAAATAGTATTCAAGCTCAAGAACCTCCCAAACTGAATGATCAATTCATTACCATCGACGCGGATGGTGAATTACACTGGGGAAAAGAAATGGTCTCCACTACTGGCCTTCAGGCCAAGCTCGATGAGGTTGCCGCTGCGGAAGGTGATCAACCCACGATTCACATCAGAGGCGACCGTACTCTACCCTATCAAAAAATTATGGATGTGGTTAATATGTTAAAGTCCCGAAACCTCTCGAAATTGAGCCTTGATACAAAAGCGGGATAATTGTCATTGTTGAAGTCTGGGATTAGTATTAATCTCTACCTGTCCAACTTTTGAATACTATTTCACAAAACGAAGCCTCTGAAAAAGCACTCACTTCTTTAAAAGCAGAATTGGGTGGGCTTGTGACGACAGAGCAGGAACAATTATACTCGGTTTCCTATGATGGATTAAAGGTGGCTGGGTCTCCCGAAGCTTTAATTCGTTTGGAAGAACCTGGACATGTGGGAACAGTGCTCAAACTTGCCAATGAATACAATATCCCGGTAACCTGCAGAGGCACTGGGTCGAGCCTAACAGGAGGGGCGACTCCTTTCCTCGGCGGATGGGTGCTGGATCTTTCCAAGCTTAACTCGATTCAGATTGACCAGACCAATATGCTTGCTCGTTGTGGTCCGGGAGCAGTGGTAGGTGATCTGCAGGAGCAAGTTGCCAAGGAAGGTTTATTTTATCCTCCTGATCCTTCTTCAAAAAAGTTTTGTACACTCGGCGGGAATATAGCCTGTAATGCGGGGGGGTTGAGGTGCGTAAAATATGGGGTTACCCGTGATTATGTACTCGCACTATCCGGTTATTTGCCAACCGGTGAGTTTGTCCGATGGGGGAGAGCCACCCGGAAATTTGCTACCGGTTATAATTTACGGGATTTATGGATTGGAAGTGAAGGTACACTGGGCGTTGTTACCGAAATAACCCTGCGACTTATTCTGGCGGTTGAGAGCCGAATAACTTATCTTGCAGCTTTCGAAAATGACAGCGTCGCTTTGGGCGCTCCTTTGGCCCTGAGTCGAATGGGGATTCGACCATCCATTCTTGAATATATGGACTGCTGGACGATTGAATGCCTGCAAAAATATGTAGGAAAGGAAATATTTACCGGGGTTGATTCCAAGCCTATGCTGTTGATTGAATTGGATGGGCCGCAGGAAGTATTAACCAGAGAAAATGAACTTCTTTCTGCCTGGTTGGAAAAAAATTCTCTTACTTTTCGTACGGCTGAAGAAGAATCGGAGGCGGAAAAACTATGGGAGGTCAGGAGGCAGGGATCTTCTTCGATGAAGAAACTTGCAAGCACGAAACTAAATGAAGACATTGTCATTCCATTGGATCGCCAAGTGGAGTTGGTTACTTTTGTGAATGCTCTCCGGGAAGAGTTTAGTCTAAATATTGGGGTTTTTGGACATTGTGGAGATGGAAATCTGCATGTTAATTTCATGTATGATGAGGAAAATAAAGAGGAATCCAAAAGAGCCGTTTCCGCTTTACACAAATTAATGGAAAAAGTTGTTTCTCTCGACGGTGCAATTAGCGGTGAGCATGGAGTGGGCTTGGCCAAAACTCCTTTTGTTCGGAATCAGTTTAACGATGCAGAGTGGAAAACCATGCTCTCGATTAAGAAAGCACTCGATCCAAAAGGAATCTTGAATCCTGGAAAGATTTTTGATGTTTTTAAACCATGGGACCAAAAAAAAGAGAAAGTTGTTCTTTCTTGGGAACATAACGACTAGAAAATATAAAATTAAATAAGCCCAAAATATGAAAACGTTGATTATTCTTTCTTGCATTTTCCTTACGGGGGTTTTCTCCCAAGCTCAAAAAGAAATTCTGCATCCATGGACAGACACGCAAGGTCGCACATTGCAGGCATCTTTTTTAAGCTTAGATGGGGATAAGGTGACAATCAAATGGAATGGAAAGGTGGTCCCGATACCCTTGGCCAGTCTGTCCCCGGAAACTCAACTCTTGGCGAAAAATCTTGCCGCAAAGTCAATGAGTGGAAAACAAACAAGCGTAAGTGAGAATTTATCGACCTCAGCGGTTCATCCCTGGACAGATAAGCAGGGTCGAACTTTGCAGGCTCGGTTTATCAAGCTTTTTGCCGGCACGGTTACCATTGAATGGAATGGGAAAATGGTACCTCTTCCAATGAACAGTCTTTCCCCACAATCACAGACATTGGCCAACAAACTTGCTTCCACTAAAAAAATGCCAACGGAAACAACCCCACCTCCTTCGAGACCAGTTGCACCGGCAGTGAAACCAACTGTAGTGACTGAGGATGTTGCCTTGGATGAAGAACATAATTGGCAGGCGACCAATGGCTCACTTATAAAGGCTAAATTTCTTTCTTTGGAAGGAGAAGATGTCAATTTAATGCTCAACCAAGGCCGTTCGGAGGCTACTGTTCCTTTATCGCGTCTAACCAAAGCATCCCGAGACTTGGCTAAGAAATTAAATCAGGACTTACTGACCCGAAATAGAATGCGTCAACAGGAAGCAGGTAAACGTTTAAAGATGAAAGTACCGAGTCTTGTTGAGGCGGATATTAATCGCTATCATAAATGGCAAAGTGCGGATGGAAATGAGATCGATGCTCTATATGTCGATGCTGGAGATGAGGGAGTAACCTTATTGATGAGAAAAAATCCTAACCGTCCTTATGAGCTTGGATGGGAAAGATTGAGTCCTGAATCGCAGGCTTTAGCGGAGGGAATTCGTCGTCTTAAGGCACAACTTATGCCCGTCGACCCTCGCGTCGCAGAAACCAAGGGTGGTAGTCTTACTCATTATGCCCAAGGAAAATGGAAGAATTATAACACAGTTTTAGAAAGTGCGATTTATGATGTCGCACTTCACCGCAATGGATACACAGTTCACATTTGGCTGAAAAATGAAGCAAAAAAAGATGAGGCTGGTCTTGGAGAGAGGGCTCAGCGAAATCCATTAAATGTAAATTTTCGCCCGATCTATTATTTGAACCCCGGCGAAAGAAACCGCCAGTGGAAGCATCGTAGAATTGTCTCTTTTCAAGAACCACCTGAAGTTTCAATGGAACGGGAAGAAACTACAATTAAAGGAACCTTTGATAATAATGCCACCTTTGAATATACCATTCAGATCAATCATCGTGGCTTAAGTTTTTGGGGTAAAATTGATGAAGACCGAAAAGAAGAATATCCCACCAGCTTATCCATTGCCTTTTATTCTCCCAATTTTATTCCTGATGTAACTAATATGCAATTGGATGAAATTGAACCGTTGGTGGGAGATGGATGTTTATACATTGACCCCTTGGAGTCCAAAAGAGCTAAGATTCCCATGATGACAAAGTGGGAAGATATTATGAAAAAATTTGCTGGTGCAGATTGGAATCCAATCAAGTCAGCAGAATTCATGGGTAAACCATTTGGATCTCATAAGATAAAGATAACCCCTGCAAGTACCTCAGGCATGGTCTTTCGTTGGAGTAAGGGGTACTCGGGAATATATCCTTTTCAGGCAATCCATCTTGGGCACAGAACGGAAGACAGTTACAATGCCAGTCAATCCAAAGAACCCGGGCAATTCAAAAAGAGAAATGAAATATCCCGGAATAAAAGACTTAATGTAAACATAATTCGTGGACGTGGATAGGTTCGTTTTATCATTTTTTATCCTCTTTGGATTTCTTGGATTTTCAGAGATTCAGGGAGAGACCGTTCGGGTAGCTTCCTTTAATGTTGAAAATTATTTGACCATGGACCGGATGGTTTCAGGCAGGTGGAGAGAGCAGTATCCTAAACCTTCCAAGGAAAAGCGAATTCTGCGCTCGATCATTAACCAATCGAATCCTGATATCCTTGCAATTCAGGAAATAGGGGAACGGTTTTACCTCAATGAACTTTGGAAAGATTTAAACTCCAGTAATGGAGTCCGCTTTTCTTATTCTGCATGGTTGCCCGGAATGATAGAAGGGGAAGAAAGACATCTTGCCCTACTGTCAAAAATTCCCTTCACTCTGATTGATGAACCCAAAGATTTAAGTTTTAAATATTTTGAAGTTCGTAGATCTCCCAGTCGTGGACTTTTGGAAGTGGAATTTGAAACAAAGGGGGTTAAATGGAGCCTATTTAATTTACATTTGAAAAGTAAATGGACTGAACGCCCTGACGATCCTGAAGCCTCCATTCGTAGGGAACGGGAAGCACGGGTGATTCGGGATTATATCCGGGCTAAATATCCTGCCTACAATGATCCAAACTATTTAGTGGTTGGAGATTTTAACGATCATAAAAATTCGGCCCCCATGCGAAGATTTTTACAGGTGAATAATTCTACACTTACCAAAATGATCCAGTGTCAAGATAAGCAGGGCCATTTTTGGACTCACTATTGGGATAAACAGGATAGTTATTCACGGTTTGACTACCTGCTTGCCTCACCGTCTATGTTTAAAAGACTGGTTCCAGATTCCTCTCGAATAGGCGACTTCCATTTGTGCCTGCATGGATCGGATCACCGAATGGTTTTTACCGACCTTGAATTTTAATAGTTAATAAAGAAGGTCTTTTGATTTTAAAATCTGATAACATTATTGCAAATTCTGATTTAATAATTACATTATTATTTTCCATAATATATTTAACTGGAATTACAAATTCCTTTGTTATCCCGTGAAAACTTATACTCCCTGTGACAATAAACTCGTTATTTTTTTTATGAATTTTGGTAG
>NHCX01000069.1 GCA_002168015.1 Verrucomicrobia bacterium TMED44 | reverse complement strand
AATAGAACAGCTAGATCCAAACGGCGCATCTACAGTGAATGATCTTGCTTCAGCTCTCAATCGACTTGGATTAACAACCCGAGAAATGACCTCGATCCTTCAATCGATAAAGAACGCAGGAGCTCTACAAGCTGAACTCATCATCAATTAATTTTTATGGATTCTTCAAGCGTAGACAGTAAATATGTAGGAATGGATACCTCCATGCTGATGGAGATGGCCCACTCGAAACATGCCAGTGATCTCGAAAAAAATGCGGCGGTTAGTCAGCAGTTTGAATCAGTTTTGGTTAAACAATTCCTCAAAGAAGCTCTGAAACCAATGTTTAAAGGAGTTTTTAATGAAGATGGTGGTGCTCACCGGATGTATCGACATTTTTTTACAGACGCCATTTCTGAGAGCATTGCGACAGGAGGTGGTTTTGGAGTGTCCAATATTCTCCAACAACAATTAAATAGGCAAGTAGGGGAGTCTTCTACTGAACATGAAAAGCCACAGACTGAAGGTAACAAGTAGAAATGGTTCAGTTTTCACAACAAACAGCAGCGAATCTTCCTTTCAGTTGGGAAGACTTACTCACTCTTTTGCGTGATGAATTGCAGGAGTATGGAGGGTTGATAGGTTTACTTAGTGCTCAGCAACAAAGTATTTTAAACCGTAGACCGGATAGCTTAATGGAGTTAAATCAATCGGTTCAGACTCAAATGGAAGCCAGCCAAATTTTACACAAACGCAGACAGGGCTTTGTTTCTAGCTTGGCTCAAAAATTTGGTGAATCTGAAAGTTCTTCACTTAGTGAAATTGTGGATCATTTCCCGGATGTGACTCAACCTATGTTTCACAGTATCATTGAAGAAATAAACAGCTTGATTTCTCAGGTTAGAAAAAAAATAGAGCAAAATCAGAGGTTACTGATGCGTTTGAGCGAAGTAACTGATCAAATATTAAGTGTGACTGACCCCAGCTCACAAACAAAAACCTACACACGTGATGGTAATTTAAAAAGACTATCTAGCGGTCGGTCGAACCTCAGTGAGTCTGCCTAGCNTATCCTGAAATGTCTTTACTCGGAGAAATAAGCAAAAGTAGTGAAGCCCTTCGTTATCACTCGAAGACAGCCGAGATTGCNGGGCAAAACTTAGCCCATGTAAATGATGAAACCTATGCACGGCAAAGAGTTCTAGCCCGGGAGGGGGTGATGTATGGTTCTCATGGCGGATTGCTGACCTCAGGNCTTGAGTCTGCCGGTTTGCAGCATTCAAGAAATGATTTCCTGGATCGAAGAGTNGTCGATGAAGTCGGGCAAACCGCTGCCCTTGAAGCAGAAAAACAAGTTTTTGACTTACTGCAAGCGGCCTTGGGTGAGACCTTAACCAGCCCTCAAATCAATGCAGGATTGGATGATTCACATGATAGTATTCTTGCTCCTGGAAGCTTAGCTAGGGCTTTAAATGACTTTTTTAACGCATTTCAAGAGCTATCCGCATCTCCAGATGAAGCAACGATTCGACAAGAGCTTTACAATAAAATCCAAACGCTTGCCAAAAGATTTAATGATGCAGGCCAAAGTTTAGAAGATATCGAGTATGATTTAACTCAGACAGTTCAGCGAAGCGTTGATGATGTGAATCGGGTCTTGAGCCAACTCCACGAGGTTAACAAGCAGGTAAGGAGATTTGAACTTCAGGATAAAGGAAAAGCTGTAACTTATCGCGACCGTAGACAAGCTTTGCTAGAAGACTTATCTAAATTAATGGAGGTTAAGGTCGAGGAAGGTGCCGATGCAGCAACTGGAGAAGCAACCGGATTTATTAATGTTTTTGCCAAGTCAAGCGAGGGCAAAAAAATTAAATTATTGGATTCCACCGGTCCAAAAANACTTTCTAATAATTGGAATCAAGATTTTTCAATTGCTTCGAATGGAGTAAGCGGTGCGAATGCCCAGGTAAGTGCTAAAATTGACTCGAATGGACAGTTAGGTTTTTTGGAAGTTCAAAATAGCGGAACTTTATTTGACGATACGGATGGCCCTATTTTGGTAAGCTTACTTCCACCNAAACCAATTTCTGGTGCAATTCTCGCGGGAACTAACCAAACTGCTCAAGCAAATGCTCTGCAAAANGAAGGAGAGGTTCTTGCTGCAGGACAACCGGTTGATGATGGAACAGGAATTAGTGAGTTGATCAACGAGGCAGCGTCTGTGGCAATNGCACCCGTTGATAATATCAAGCGTGCCAAGGGTGACATTTTCTACTACCCAAAGGCAGGGGGCGAGATGACTCTTTGGCAGGCACTTGATAACACAATTGCGGGGACAGACCCAAATGGAAGTAACTTGTTTATGGAAATTACCAAGTTTCCTAATGGACAAGTTGTCGAATCCAAAAAAACATTTTCTGATCTGGAAACTTTCCAAACTGGAGACCAGATTTATTATGAGGGGAAATTTTACCAGGCAACATCAGGAGTCTCTCCTGTTACCGATGAGAGTGGGGAACTCTCAACAAATCGAAATTATTTAGAAAATGATATTTTTCAATACGGAGATTCATACTTTCAAGCCACCACGAACCTAGTTCGTGGTGCCGAGTTGAATCTTGATGGCGCGGTCAAAGGAGATCTTATACCACTCAATATCATTGGTGAAACTGGAAGTGCTGGTACTATAATCGCACTTGGGAATTCGTTGCCCAGTGCAAATGATCCAAATGTTAAGGATCTTTTACTAAATGCTACAGTTGATAGAGGCGATTATTTACGGGTAGACAATCAAACCGGTGGCGTAAACGAAACTTCCTATGATTATTATATCGCTCTTGAAGATGATATCGACCTAGCNGCAACTATTCCTTCCTCNTCGNCTAAATTCATAAAGGTTAGTGCCTTTTCAGAAAATACTAAAAAAATTGATGACTTCCTTGCTCTTAATGATGCCACCCAAGCCAATGAGTTAAATTTCAATAATGCTGAAGGTGATATTTTGTTGTTTGATGGAAACCATTACATCATAAAATCCGCACCCANTGCTCCAATCACTGATCCTGTTGAGATAGCAAATTTTAACCCATCTGACAACCAGTGGAAATCAAACTTTCAACTTTTTAAGGCTCAAGTCAGTCCGGCTAATCCAGAAGAAATCATTAGGCTAACCTCGCCATCGGGTTATGATGTTAATTCTGGGGTGCTTGTGGAATTGAACTTAGGAATTGCGGAGGCGGTTGTATCCGGAGGTGAGATTAAAGGCTTTAATATTATCAATAAAGGAAATGGGTTTCCTAGTAACGATGCAATTTTGATTGAAGGTGCAGGAGATGGTGAGGCCTTGGAATTAATCACCAACTCTGGTGCGTTGGCGGGATATCAAAACGCTCGAGAAAACGGCATTGAACTTTACCGTACTGAATTAAATAGCTTGGTCTCTTCCTTTGTGGAAAAAGTTAATGGTCTGCACAACCCGACCGATGAANCGGGTGGTTATTTATTTGGTTTTGATTCCTTTTTATCGCGCCCGGTTATGGGGAATAACAAGATCATGGAGGAAGTTTATGGACTCTACGGAGTGGAAGGAAATGGAACTTTTAAGGTGTTTGATGAAGAAGTTAATATGACCTTGCCTTTTGCCGAGTCAGATACNTTTGAGATAGTTAATTCCACTCCAATTTTCCCATCGGAACTTCAAAATAANCCGGACGCATTTTTCGTTCGAGGAGATGATTANACTGAAGCAATCTTAGACGGTCCTGATGGAGGGCAATTTTATGAGTTTTATGGCAGTGCCCGCAGAATGCAGCATATCACTTTTGAATCGGACCCTAATTATATTGGAGAAGACGGTCTAATTGGAACTGGTGACGAAGGTCGTTCATTAATGCTTGCCTATGAGGAGATTCCTTTTCGCGTAGAACAAGGCTCCAGTGCTTTTCTTCTNGGTGATAATTTTACCTTTGATGCAGTATTGGCTAACCCTTGGAACTTGGCGGCTAGTTTGAAGGTTGATGGAGATTTAACTCCTGAACTGTTGAAGTCCTCCGAGGAAACACCAGAAGGCTCAAATGATATTGCCTTTAATATTGGAAGCTTGGCAGATGGAGAATTCAATCTTAAAATTTCCACACTTAACGCAGATATTGGTAATAAAATGTCTGATTTAAGTGATAACTTTGATCATCAAAAATCATTGGAAAATTTACTATTGGATCAAAGAAGGTCTGTTAGTTCAGTTTCGATCGATGAAGAGGTCGCTGATTTAATGCAATTTCAACGGTCATTTCAGGCGTCTTCGCGGGTATTGAATACGCTCGACAAAATGTTGGAATTGGTTGTTATGGGGTTGCTTAAATAATTATGCGAATTCCTAATTTAAATGTCTCCAGTAATGTCACGAACACAATTCGTGATCTTGATCAACAGAGATTTACTTTAGACCGTCAAATTTCCACGGGACAGAAAATTACTTATCCGGAAGACGACGGAATCCGTACAGGAAGGCTTATTCAGGCCGATGCTTTAAAAGCGAAACTTGCTCAATATCAAAGAAATGCAACCTACGCTTCCGAATTTTTAAATGCTGGTCATTTGAACTTGGATAATCTTCAACAGTTGAACCAAAGAGCACAGGAAATCTCTAGGGTAGCAGGTTCTCAAATCAATCAGTCCGCAGCCGAAACATACGGCCACGAAATTGAGCAACTAGTGGAGGAGGCTCTCAATCGAATCAATGCTCAGCATCGTGGTAGATCGCTCTTTGGCGGAACTGAATATAAAGCTAATTTTGGTAGTACGGATGTACAGGTTGGCTCTGAGCACAAAAAGACAATATCTTTGACCAACGGAATGGTCGGTACAGACGGGCCTAGTGGCTCGCGCGAAATTAAATCTTCAGAATCTGTACTCTTCCAAATTAACGGCCGGGAATATGTTGTAACAGCAACAACGGATGGTTTATCCACTGATCAAATTACTGAAGTTGCCAAAGATTTGATCAACCAAGATCAAGGTTTTCTTGCTGATTCTCCTACTTTACCTAATCCTCCAGATCCTAACGCAGGATATCAGGCCTCTGTAAGAGTGGCTCCTCCTCCCCTCGATTATCGCAATCAATCCGCTCAATTGTATGCCAAAATTTCAGCATCTGGTGATCTCGAGGTTTATGGTACTGTTGGTGAGGAATATGCAGCTTCTGCTACTTTTGTTACGACTTGGGACCCTTCCTTGTATTTTCCCGAGCAGGTCGATGATAAACTAAATGATAAAACAAGCGAGTTGTTTCCTGGTTCAAGATATGAAGATCTTACTGAGGAGGAGAAAGATTTAGTTCGAAGTCATGTTTTTTCGGCTGAAATGCCTGTATTCAATCTAACTGGTGCTCAATTTGATCAACTTACAGGCCAAACGGGTACAGCTGGTGGAAATTATGTTATCATTGACAGAGGTTCTCAAGTTTTTCTCGAAGACGCTTCTTTTACAAACAATGCTTGGAGACGTACGGGCAGTGCTTTAAACCAAACTCAAGTCGACCCCGCGGCTTACGTTAATGTTTTGGCCGTGGATGCCTACTTCTCAGCAAACAACATAAATTCTGTCGGCAATATTCCTGCTACATCTTGGGAAAGAGATATCAGCGTTGTTGAAAATTCATCCGATGGTACCTCATCATTTGAGTCAATTCACTCAGAGCATTGGAAAAGGCTACAAACATTTAACTTGGGTAGTGTTGTTGAACACGAGGGGAAGTTCTGGGAGTCTCAGATCCCCAACAATACCAATCATAAACCAACTCCTGATAACGATTTTTATTGGAAAGAATTACCCTCTGGTTACTCCGTTGAAAGAGAAGATTGGCAACTGGAAGCGGTTGGAGTAAAGCAACGCTTTTTTTACATGTCACCAGATGGTCAAATGTTTGAAGATGATGCAGATGCTCTTCAGTATACTTCAGATTTATTACTTAACTCTACAAACCGTCTTTACAACGATCCCGCTACTTTGCAGGCAGATGTTCAAGCTTTGGTTAAAGAAGTAAAGTATGCAGTGACAGATTATGCAGTAGATGGGTCTGTTTCTAATGCGACTACTACATTTGACCCCAAAACTTTGGAATATGCACTATCTGCAGCCCAAAAAGGTGGCGACGTCATCGATGCCACATATCTGAAGGGGCAAGTCGATCGCTACACCGCTGGTTTTCAACCTGCCCAAGGCAGCGTTTTTTCTTATGAAGGAAATTATTATCTTTCGACCGATCCATTGTCTTTTGATGTTACAGCACTTGACAATTTACAAGACACTAACAGAGAGGGTGGGGGAGTTTTTTATTTAGGCAAGAATTTACCAAACGAAGGCAAAGAGCTTATCTTTCAGGAAGGAGATTCCATTTCAGGGAAGAAAGGAGATTATATATTTAGCCGTGGTTTTGACCCAGCAGGCAACCCTCTTGCTCAATATCATGTAGCGTTAGATGATTTTGATAATCAAGTGGGATTGACGGACGCCACCTTGTTCGCAAGTCTTCCTGCATATTCCACTAATCAGGGGGCAGAATGGTCTTCCTCTTCGATTTACGATCAAGGTCAAATAATTCTTTACAAAGGAAATTATTTTCAGTGTCAGCTTGATAATTTTAACAATAAAATATCTTTGCAGGATGCTTTCAACTCGCAAGTTACCGTCAAACCTGATGACGAATTTATAACCAACGACCAAGGGCAGGAGGTGGCAAATGATATTTGGCTTCCTCTCGGAGAGTCGCTTGATTATGTATTTAAATTTAAAACAACTCACGAAGATTCTCCTAAAGTTTCCATTTATCCCGCAGGTTCTTCCGGGCAGGATGCAAGTGCTGAAGCAATTGTAGATGCAGATGGAGATGTGGTCGGATTAAAATTGCTTGATCCTGGAAGATATTTCTTTGGTTCTTCGAGTGATGGCGTAGTTCCACCAGATTTCGAGAAGGCAACGATAACCTTACAGGATGGATCCCAGTTGTCGGCTAACATTATTTGGGAAGAGAATCCTGCTGACCCTGGACCCTTCAGGATCTCAGGATTTGAATTGGTTGATGATGGACTGGGAACTAAGCACAATGCTTTGAGTTCACCTCGGTTGGGAGACACATTTTCATTTGCAACTGGTTCTAAAACATTTCTCGACCACAGGGATGAAGATGGAAAGCTTCTCAGTGTATCTTATCAGGGAGGAGATAAAAACGCATTTACCCGGATTGGAAAAGATACAGATGTTTCATACATGCTCAATGCTTCCAAAGGAAATACTGCAGCCCTAGGTAATGTGGTGAATTCACTTGTGGAGTTGAGGGACGGATTGTTTGAGTCAGCGAATAGCACTGGTCCAAGCACAGTTCCAGAAACAGAAAAAGAACTTATTGCCTTGGAAGATCTGATCATAGACAAAATGGGAGAACTTTCAGCTACTATGGTTAGGATGGAAACCGTTCGAACTCACGACGAAGACTACGCAATGACCCTTGATAAACAAATATCCAAGGATCTAGAGATTGATATGTCTGAAGCAATTATGCGTCTGACAAGAGTATCTACTGCTTATCAAGCCGCCATGCAAGTTGGTGCTCAATTGCTTAACAATTCGCTGTTAAATTATCTTTAATCCTGAAATGAGTTAATGTTATGAAGCTCACAATTGACGAAGATTCTAACAATCCTGATATTGTTGGTGCAGAGGTACGGAATCGAGTATCTCTTCCTCAGGGGCTATTTGGCTTTGCTGATGTAAGGTTTCTAGATCTAGTTTATGATGAAGAAGAGCTTCCATTTATGTGGTTGAGGGAAGAGAAGAAAGACGGCTTAGCCTTTATTGTTTTGGAGCCAGGAGGAATAATTCCAAACTATTCAGTTGAAGTTTCAGATGCGGATGTTCAGGTACTCGGCATTACTGGTCCTGAAGACACAATGATTTTAAATATTGTCACACTACCTCCTGATCAAGTGGGCAAAATTTCCCTAAATTTAGTTGGTCCTATTATTGTCAATCGCAGGTCACTTGTTGGAAAACAGTGTATCATCAACAACCACGAGGAGTTTTCAGCTCGCCATCTACTCGATGTAGGTGGCGAAGGTCTCTGACCTTAAGAGTAGAGACCATGTTAATTCTTTCAAGAAAAGTTGATCAAGGCATTGCAATTGGAGATGAAATTGAAATCTCCATTACTAAAATTGAAGGTGATTCAGTAAAAATTGGGATATCTGCTCCCCGCTCCATTTCTATTTTAAGGAGAGAAATTTTGGAGGAAATGCAATCCTCCAACCAAGCAGCTGCCGTTTCTGTAACACCTCAAAAGGTTAACCTTAAAAGTACACTTGCTGCAGGCTCAGCGAAAAAGCTGATTGCTCAAGTACGTGCTAAAAAAGCTGCTGCCGAGGCTCTCAAAGCTGAGAAGCTTGCCCCAAAATAGTTTTCTAAATCCTTCAACCTATCTAATTACAATGGCTGTATTTAAGCCTTTTCGTGCTTACCGTCCAATTCCAAACAAAGCCGGGGCAGTTGCTTCCCGTCCGTATGATGTTTTAAATTCCTCCGAGGCAAGGGAGGAAGTGAGTGGGAACCCTGATTCTTTTCTACATGTGATAAAACCTGAAATAGGATTGAATGAAGATATTAATCCCTATGCAGATAAAGTGTATAAGCAAGGAGCCGATGTCTTTGCCGAATTTATAGAAAAAGGAATTTTATTTCAGGATTCTAAACCGCATTTTTATATTTACCGTTTAACGATGAATAATAGAACTCAGACTGGAGTGGTTGGATGTTGCCATTTTGAAGAATACTATGAGGGTAAAATCAAAAAACATGAGCTAACAAGGACTGCAAAAGAGGAAGATCGTGTTAAGCATGTAGCCGCGTTAAATGCTAATTCGGAACCGGTCTTCTTCTCCTACAGAGAAAGTCTTCAAATAAACAACTTAATTTGCCAAATTGTATCAGAACCAAGTGAGTATGATTTTGTTGCTGATGATCAGGTTCGCCACGAACTTTGGGTTGTTAAAGATGAACCGATGATCGCAAATTTCGAGAGTCTGTTTGAAGAAGTTCCAGTTTTGTATGTAGCGGATGGTCATCACCGTACTGCTGCAGCCGCCCGCATTGGTCAACAACGGAAAGAATCGAACCCCAGTCATACGGGTGCAGAAGAGTACAATTTATTCCTTGCAGTTTTGTTCTCTGATCAAGAGCTAGAAATTTTTGATTACAATCGAGTAATTAAGGATCTTAATGGCCTAACAGAAGATGAATTTATCACAAAACTGAAGAAGATTTGTGTTCTGGTTAATGAATCTATTGATCCTATCAAACCATCGATTAAGGGAGATTTCTCAGTATTTATTAATGAGAAATGGTATTCCTTTCGACCAATAGACAAGATTGATAACAATGATCCGATTTTAGATCTTGATGTTACTTTTCTGTCTAGCAAAATTTTCGATCCGATTCTTGGNATTAAAGATCAAAGAAAAGATGAAAGAATTGATTTTGTTGGAGGTATTCGTGGTCTAAAAGAACTTGAAAAAAGAGTTAATTCTGGGGAAATGACTGTTGCTTTTGCCTTATACCCGGTTTCGATGGATGAATTACTTGCAGTTGCAGATGCAGGGGAAATTATGCCACCTAAATCTACTTGGTTCGAACCGAAACTTAGGAGTGGTCTTTTTATTCACGATTTGGAATAAATTTATCTTAATTCTTCGGTTTAAATAGTAATTTTACAGTCCGTAAAAAATTCTTTTTTACCGCTCTACAATGAGATTAATTATTTTAAGCTCTAAAACGGGTGGCGGGCATGAAATGCGTGCACAAGCACTTCAAGAGTTTTGTAGAACTTTAGATATCGAGAGTGTGATAATTAGGCCATTGGAAAATGGTTCAAATATTTATCTTATGGGAACCCATTTATATAATTGGATTCAAAGGTTTTATCCTAAACTTCATGTAATCTACTTTAAGTTTTTAGAGATTGCCTCCTTACATCGTGATGCCCAGAAGATTGCTGCGAGTTATGAATTTTTGAGAAAAGTAAGAGGTTTTTCACCAAATCTTGTTGTCAGTGTGCATGCTCATTTGAATCATGGCTTTCTAGATTTAAGTAAAAGTATTAATCATAAAAAACCTCCTAAATTTCTCATCTATTGCGGAGAGCTTGCTGATGGTATTGGGTTCAGTAAGCATTGGGTCAACCCTGCTGCCGATTTATTTTGTGGACCTACCAAGGAAACGATTGGGGCTGCCATTCAAAGAGGTATGCCAATTGATCAATGCGAAGTTTGGGGACCGCTTCTTCGAATGCCATTCTATGAAGAAATAGATTTGAAAAAGATGCGTTTGGTGTGTGATAAATATAAAATTAATCCCAATTTCCCAACAGGTCTTCTTGCAACTGGTGCAAATGGGGTAAATTCGCACATTAAAGCATTGCGTGGTCTTGCAAATGCAAATTCTGGTATTCAGATCATTGCTCTTTGTGGAAAGTCTTATAGCCTATATAATCGATTAAAAATAATGCAAAAAAGCCTCAAATTTCCAGTATGTCCTCTTTTGACTATTGATGCAGAGGAAATGCACATTCTTCTTTATCTTATCGAATGGGTTTTTGGCCGACCAGGGGCTGGTTTGACATCGGAAGTGATTTCTTCTGGTAAGCCTATGTATTTTGATATTTCTGGAGGTATTATGCCGCAGGAGCAAAATAATTTAAATTATTGGAGGAGCCATATTGGAGAGCCTGTGCTTTTTAAAAATGCTTTCAATTTAGGAAGCCAACTTGGTAATACATATTCTCCTTTACCTCCAAGACTTTTAAAGAATCCCGGTTTAATATCAGATAGGATTAAAAAATTCGTACTCCCTTCCTGATGCATTCCGAACAAATTAAAGCATGGGCTGTCTCTCGTTCTATTTATATGGGAGGAAATGTACTTGAAATCGATCCTTACAATCGGCTATCGATTAAACCTCAGATTTTGAACGAGCATATGGTTTCTTTTGGAAATCGAAAAGAATTAGTCTTTACCAATGAAAATCTTTTGAAGCTTCATCGTGTAGGATTTTCTCTGCCTGAGATAGGTTTTTTGATGAGTCATCCTTTTCAGGCATTAAAAAAAATTAATCTTCTCCGGAAAATTGGATCTTCTTTGAAAGCAAATGTCAGAAGTAAAGCATACTTAAGGCTTCTTTTGGCAGTTGGTTTAGAGGCAACCGCAGTTCACTTGAATGAAGACAAGAAATGTCGATCTATTATAGGCAGCGATAAAGGAATTGTGGAATTTTATCTAGATGGTGATCCTTTACCGCTAGCCAGCTTATACAAAAAAGAAGGATCAGTATGGACCGTGACCATTACTGCTCTGCAAAAGAAAGCGAAAGTTAGAATATCATTTAAAAGTGTGGATGTGGGAATTAAATCATGTTTGGGTCAACTAAACCCTCAAGTTTGCTCTGCTCTTGGGGACTACACCATTGATGGATACCTTCCCCTGATGGACAAGATCGGATATTGTGCTCGAATAACTGGTCATGACCTGCCAATTCTAGGTTCATGAGATCTCGTTCTAATTCAGATCAATTGTTTAAAAGAGCAGCCTCTGTCATTCCAGGCGGTACTTACGGCCATCTTTCTCCAGCGAGCTCTTTGCCTCGTCATTTCGCCCATTTTTGCTCTTCAGGAAAAGGGGTTTACTTCCATGATGTCGACCAAAATGAGTGGATGGATTTTATGTGTGCCTATGGGGCTGTTATTCATGGATATCAAAATCCTATCATTGAAAGTGCTATTGAAAAGCAAAGGTCTGTAGGAACCGTTTTTAATCATCCTCATGAAGTATCCATTGAGTTGGCTGAGAAACTGACTCAACTAGTCGATTTTGCGTCCTGGTCAGTTTTTGCGAAGAATGGTTCTGATCTTACAACCTGGTCGATTCGAGTTGCAAGAGAACATACGAAGAGAACTTTTGTTGTTAAGGCTAGAGGGGCTTACCATGGCGTTGATGCATGGTGTGACCCTGGTATGGGGGGGAGAATTGAATCGGATCGAGCAGATATATTAGAATTTGAATGGAACGATCTTGAACAACTGGAAGGCATATTTAAGGCAAGAAAGGATCAAATTGCGGCGGTCATTCTGACGCCTTACCATCATGCTGCTTTCGCCCCTTCGGTAATGCCCGAAGAGGGCTTTTGGGCAGGCGTGAGGAATCTATGTCACAAAAACGGCACGATATTAGTCCTTGATGATGTACGGGCAGGATGGAGGCTTCACGAGAAAGGTTCTCATAAGTATTTTGGTTTTTCTCCTGATATGACAGTTTATTCCAAAGCCTTAGGTAACGGCTATGCAATTTCTGCTTGTGTGGGAATTCCCGAACTTAAAAATGCGGCATCTGAAGTTTTTTTAACCGGAAGTTGTTGGAGTGATGCAGTGGCCATGAGGGCAGCTTTGACTTCACTCGAGATTTGCGAGAAGGATTCGGTCGCTAGTCTTGTTCTTGATAAAGGGAAGTATTTTTGTTCTGGGCTAGAGAATTTAGCTTTAGAGTTTAATTTTAAATTACGAATGACAGGACCAACCTCTATGCCATATCCATGGTTTGATGGAGATGATAATTTATACAGGATACAAAATTTTTGTCAGATTGCTTCTAAATACGGGCTTTTTTTTCACCCCCATCATAATTGGTTTATCAGCAACGCTCATGATCAAGTATCTTTGGATAAGGCCCTTGCCCTTGCCCGATCATCCTTCGAGGAAATGCAGAATGAACTCTGAAAACTAGGAAAATTTTTCAGTTAAGAATCGAGATATAAATTCATCAGATGGATTACAGTTCAAAATTCCATCTTCCATTTTCCAAACCAAATTTTTTAGTTGATCTATTTCTGAATCGAGCAGAGTCATCTCTTCTGGGTTAGTCAATCTTGGCATGATTGAAAAAGCAAAGTCCCCCAGAAGTGAAGCTGTATCTTTGTCAGATAATATGTTTCGGAAAAACTCGGCTGAGTCTGAGGCTTTCTTTCCATGCTCAAGCATATTCCATATTTGATCACATTTTGTAGCAAGCAAAGTAAGAACCTGCACCAGACCAAAACCATGAATGCCACGCCTTTTATCTAAATGCTTCATTTCCATTAAATCAAAAGGTGAAATATTTTCGGAAAGTAGTTTTTTTATTTCTTCAAAATCATCTGGATGAATTAAACTTGCTCCTTCTAGAGCAGCCCCCCGGTCATTGAGATTTATAATAGATCGCTTTGTACTAAAATTAGAACATGCATCTGAAGTTTCTTTCCAATCAGAAAAGAATGGAGTGGGAACGGTTTGATCAAAATTACCGGGAATATCATGGAATATAGAGGCATTTATTTCAATATTGGATCGACCGGTATTCTGAGCATATCGAATACTTCCATCTCCGCCGCCTGCTAAGTCCATCCCAAGAAGAAGAATTGCGGCTGGATTGAAGAAATCAGCCACCGCTAAGGCAGTCAGTCCAGCGTTATTAATCGCAAGAAGTGAAGTTTTTCCAACTCCTTTTTCTGCAAGCCAGTCTTCTGTAATCACCCTTCCCGAAATATAGCACTTTTTTGGCCAAGTATCCGACCAACTCGGATGTGATTGAGATGACAGAATTGCAATTCCGGGGGTTATCCCTGCTTGGCTACACGCGTCGACGCTTTTGTCTGGATCAATACTTATGACAAAATGCGGGCTAATGTTTTCTTTCGCTAAAGCTTTTAAACTACTGTCAGTTGCTACTATAATGGGGCTGGGTAGTCCATTTGTAACATGCTCAAGCGTAATATCAAGTGATGGACCTGCACCCACAACTATGGCTAGTTTCTGCTTGCCCAAGTCTTTCCAATCCTCTGGAATTCTAGCTAGTAAATATCCGTCAAGATTGGAGAAAATTTGAAACTGTCGGGTGTAGCCAGTTTCTTTACGAGTTTTCCTCGCCCTTAGCAGTGAATCAATTTCAGTAAGAATTATTTGGATCAATTCTTCATAAAGTGGTGTCTCATAATCTTGAACAGAGGGTGCAACTTTTACTTCTGGTGGGTTTTGAGTATCTAAAAGTAGAAAATTCGCAATGCTTGCAATAAACTTCTTTTTATCCGCATGAGGGCTTATTTGAAAAAAGTTTGGACCTGCTAAAGGTTGGGTGTTGGCATGCGAGACAAGAAAAAAGCCAAGAGGATATTTTCTTAAGCATTCGTTAGTCGATCGTTGGTCTATGTGCCCTACAATAATAACTGTTTTTGCATTCAAAACTTTTGTTTCGGATAACCAAACAGGTGCAGATGTCATCTAGTAGGTAAAAGTAAGGTTAGTTTTGTGCTGTCGGAATCCATTAATTGTGAAGTCTTTAGATTCGACTAATGTAATCTAATTCCTTAATCTATCAATCATTACTGATGCTTAACGATAAATCGATATTAATTACAGGCGGGACAGGTTCTTTCGGCCAAAAATTTGTACGTTCCGTCCTTGAACGATACTCGCCTAAAAGAGTCATTGTTTACTCCCGTGATGAGCTTAAACAGTATGAAATGAAAGAGCATAAAGACTTTCAAAACTCTGCGCTTAGATTTTTTCTCGGTGATGTGAGAGACCGTGAAAGATTATACTTAGCCATGCGCGATGTGGATTTTGTAATCCATGCAGCCGCACTGAAGCAAGTCCCCGCTGCCGAGTATAATCCTCATGAGTTCATCAAAACAAATGTAGATGGAGCCACTAATATTGTCGAGGCTGCCCTGCGGGCGGGCGTACAAAAAGTTGTTGCCCTAAGCACAGACAAAGCCGTTAATCCGGTTAACCTTTACGGAGCTACAAAACTGTGCTCAGATAAAGTGTTTATTGCTGCTAATAGTTATGCAGGAGATGCGGGAACCACATATTCAGTTGTCAGGTATGGAAATGTGGTGGGGAGCCGGGGTAGTGTAGTGCCTCTTTTTGCTAAACAAAGAGGTGAAGGCACCTTAACTATTACGAACCCAGAAATGACGAGGTTTTTAATTACTCTGCAAAAAGGAGTGGATTTTGTTCTGGAAAGCCTTGAAAATATGGTCGGTGGCGAGCTTTTTGTTCCTAAGATTCCTGCCTGTTCGGTTTCAGATATTGCTAATGTAATCGCACCCGAATCAAAGTGGAATGTCATTGGTATGAGACCGGGTGAGAAAATGCACGAAATTCTTATACCAGAGGATGAGGCACGCAATGTCCTCGAATTTGATAATCATTTTGTTATCCAACCCATCCAAGCTTTTTGGGGAAATAGAATTGGTATTTTAGGCGGGGTCAGTTGCCCAGAGAATTTTCGTTTTGCGAGCAATGTTAATTGTGAAACTCTAAGTGAGGATCAACTTAAAGAACTGCTCGTAGATTATCTACCTTGAAATAGGTCTTACCAAAAAATTCTTAAGTGAGGGGACTGGAAATATCTAACAAGCCTTTAGTTGTGGCAGAGATATCAGGGAATCATGGTGGTTCATTAGAAAAAGCTAAGACTCTTATCGACGAATGTGCCAAAGCGGGAGCGGATATGGTAAAGCTTCAAACATTCAAGCCTGAAACCATAACTGTCAAGGGAGAGGATTCAAGATTCTTGATCCAAAGTGGTCTCTGGAAAGGCTACCGTTTACATGACCTTTATGAAAAAGCAATGACACCCTGGGAATGGCACGGACCTTTGGCAAAACATGCACGCTTTGTGGGTATCCCATTATTTAGTTCTCCTTTTGATGAAACTGCAGTTGATTTTATCGAAAAAGAAATAGACCCTCCATTGTACAAGATTGCCTCTTTTGAGCTAAATCATTTTCCATTGCTACTAAAAGTTGCAAAAACCCAAAAACCGGTGATAGCAAGTATTGGGGTTTCTTCAGACATGATAATCAGTAAAGCTCTGCAGTGCTTAAAAAATGGAGGTTGTCCAAGTATTACTCTATTACATTGTGTGAGTGAGTATCCAGCTAAGATTAGGGAGTTTTTTCTTCGTGAAATGCCCTTGATTCGACAACGTTTTGGTACTGAGTATGGAATTTCAGATCATTCTCGGGGCCATTTAGTTGCCGTTGCCGCCACTGCACTTGGGGCCTCTGTTATTGAAAAACATTTTACCTTAGATCGAAATGAAGACTCGATTGATGGTGCTTTTTCAATGTTACCCCATGAGTTTTCTGAAATGGTTGATGCAGTCCGTTTGACTAAAGGAGCAATTGGTGATCCAGAACAGAAAAAAGAAATTTCTGCTGAATCCGGATTTTATAAGCGTTCAATTTTGGTAAGCGCAATGATTCATGAGGGAGATGTATTGAGTGCCGAGAATTTAAGAATAGCTAGACCGGGAGATGGAATGTGCCCGAGTATGTGGGACTCAGTGCTTGGCAAAAAAGCTTTGAGAGATCTACCTACTGGTCATCCGTTGCAACTTAAAGACTTTGTTTAATTGAGTCAGGTTTTGAAGCTTTTGTTGTTATGTGTTATATTAATAAGTGTCACCGTTATCAAAACATAGGTTCAAAAAAATTCCGATCTTTGCTGGTTCTGTGGAGAGAAGACTAAGAAGTGCTTGTAAATGGATTTCGAAAAACGAACCCGGACGCTGTTTAACTTTGGAAGAAATAGCTTCTATTATGGGAGTTACTCGTGAACGTGTCAGGCAGTTAGAGGCTCAGGCTTTACGTAAACTAAGACACCCAAATCGGATTAGATTTCTGAATGAACTACACGAGCGCGGTTAAATAATTAGGCTTGAAAGAAAATCATTCTTTACCATTGGGTAATGAATGTCTCATGAATAAGTATACAAGAGAGGATTCAATTCTGCTCCTTAATGGATTGCCCAAGGTTGGTCCTGTCACCATTAGAAAAATCTTAGATGCGACACAGGGAGATCCTTCTTCCATATTTTCTTTAAAGCGTTCTGAGATTTTGGGAATTCCAGGTATAGGACCCGCCATGGCGGATTCGATTCTCGACGATAAAAATGCTGCATGGCTCCAAAAAGAAAAAATAGAGATCAATAAACGGGGATGGAAGTTTCTCTCCGATGATGAAATTCCTACGCTTTTACATCACATATACGATACCCCAATGGGCTTATATTGTCATGGGGAAGTGCCAGCAGGCCCTTTTATTTCGATAGTAGGAACCAGGCAACCTAGCCTCTATGGACAAAGAATTTGCCACGAAATTGCGGCAGGTTTAGCTGAGATGGGATTTTGTATAGTTAGTGGTATGGCAAGGGGAATTGATTCTATTGCTCATAGAGCGGCATTGGACAGAAAGGGTAAGACCCTTGCTTTCTTAGGAAGCGGTCTGGACATTATATACCCACCAGAAAATACGAGTCTTTTTTGTGATATTATTAAGAATGGAGCTGTGCTTTCTGAATTTCCACAAGGCAGAAAGGCAGATCGCAAAACTTTTCCCATGAGAAATCGCTTAGTTTCAGGAATTTCTTCAGCAGTAGTCGTAATTGAGTCAGCTCGATCAGGAGGTAGCCTGATCACGGCTCAATTTGCTGCAGATCAGGGGCGGGTTGTATTTGCAGTTCCTGGACGAGTGGATCAAGCTGAATCTGCAGGGTGTAATGAATTAATTAGAGAGGGTGCTATTCTGGTGAGAAATGCACATGATATTGCAGAAGAAATTCAGGCAAATATTTTACCTTGTCTAAGCTTTAAAGCTAAAAGTGAGTCAACTTCCAAGCAAGAAGGGCAGTTTCCCGATTTTTTAATGTCCGATAATTTATCTAAAGAAGAAAAAGGCATGCTAACAGTATTAAAAGATGGTTCCACTCTAGGAATCGAGGAATTGATGGAAAAATCTAGTCTTACTTTTTCTCAAGTAAGCTCGGCCCTTTCCATGTTGGAGATTAATGGATTAATTATGAAAAGAACGGATGGTCGATTTGAGATAAAGTAAGGAATCTTTCCACTTTTAGTTGCATAAATAAAAAACCCCACATAAACATATCCTTGTTTAGGGGAGTCGCGGGGAGCGACTGAGAGTTGATTCTATTTATCATGACCCTTTGAACCTGATACGAAAT
>NHCX01000068.1 GCA_002168015.1 Verrucomicrobia bacterium TMED44 | reverse complement strand
CGGATGCATTGACTCCAGCCATTAAATTTTCTTTGGAACGTGCGATTGAATATATCGCACCGGATGAACTGGTCGAGGTTACCCCCAAAGGTCTCCGTTTACGAAAGAGGATTTTAAATTTTAACGAACGTAAAAGAGAAGCGAAGAAGGAGGCTTCCTGAAGAGATTGAATTCTTGCCCGCTCATATATTTAGAAATAGATTTCGATTTATGCAATTCATTCACATCTGCCTCTTCTTACCTTTAATTTTTCTAACCGGATGCGGAATAGGCGGTCTTTATGGTCCATCATATTATGACGAGACTGATCTTGGGGACGGTTTGAAACGTGTAACTTTTAAGGGAGGAGAGCACCCAGCAACTGGTGACCTTTGCCTTCTTCGTTGTGCTGAAGTTACGCGGGAAGAAGGATTTGCATTTTTCGAGGTGGTGGATTCAGAATCAGGCAGTTCCCTTAGGCATACGGGCGTGGCCTATCCCTTTCATCGCCATTACCATTTGGATGAGCCTTTTATAGATGATATAGCCTTTGTGACTAAAACCATTCGAATGAACAAAAAAAAACCCGATAATGGTTTTGCCTACGAAGCCATCGAGGTGGAGAGGTCGATGCGAAGAAAATATGAAATTAAATAAAGTCGCTCCTTGTTGACCTTGTTTCACATAAAGAATAGATAATACCACATGAGTCAACAGATTGAAATCAACATACCTGAACTACTGCGAAAAGGACTTATCCTCTGGATATTTTTTGCAATACTTATTGCGAGTGGATTGATTACTTCGGTCTTTAAGGTTCCAGCTGATTCTCAGGGAGTTATCTTAAGGTTTGGTAAATTTGAAAAGACGGTTGGACCCGGACTACGCTTTAAGCTTCCTTTTGGTATTGATGAGCACGAGATCATTGTTACCGAGGGTGTCAGAACAGCTCAATTTGGTATTTTAGGTTCAATCGCTGATAATTCACAAAGTTTCAATCCATTGAGTCTCGGGGAAAGAAACCCTTCAACTCGGGAAAGAAGTCTACAAAGGAGCATTATGACGGGCGACCTAAACCTTCTTGAAGTAGAGTGGATCGTACAATATCAAATCAGCAATCCAAGGGATTGGCTTTTCGAAGTAAAAGACCCACAGGGCACATTAAGCGATTTGACCGAAGCTATCGTACGCACTGTGGTGGGAGACCGCACTTTTGACGAGGTCATTACGATCGGCAGACTGGACATTGCACAGGAAACAAGGGATCGTCTGCAAGATGCAGTAAAAAAATACAAACTTGGAATTAGGATTTCTGAAGTACAATTCAAGAACATTAATCCGCCAAGTCCAGTACAAGCTTCATTTAACGAGGTTAATCAAGCAGAGCAGGAAAAGGACAGAATGATCAATGAAGCTAAAGGTATTTACGATCAGGAAACAATTCGAGCCTCTGGAATTGCTCAGCAGAAAATTTCGGAAGCAATCGGCTATGCAACGAAAAGAGTCAATGAAGCACTCGGGGATATTTCTAAGTTTAAGGCCATGTTTATTGAATATCAAAAGGCACCCGAAGTCACTACCTCCCGGCTTTATTGGGAGAGAATGAAGGAGGTCATTCCGAAAATGGGCAAAAGAATAATTATAGATGAGGAAACTTCGCAAATTCTTCCATTACTTCAATTAAATCAAGTCGAGAATGGAGGGGGAAAATGAATAATTTCATGATCAAAGCACAAATAATCGCCGTGATATTTGTCATCAGTGCCATATTGTTTGCTTTATGTACCTACATTGTGGATGAAAGGGAACAAGTAATTGTCACTCAATTTGGCAGACCGATCGGAGAACCGGTGACGGAGGCAGGGATAATTTTTAAGATTCCCTTCATTCAGGAGGTTAAAAGAATGGACAAAAGATTTCTTGCTTGGGATGGTCCAAAGACCGAAATGTCCACCAAGGACAAGAGATACTTAATTATCGATACCTATGCACGTTGGAGGATTAAGGATCCCATGAAATATTTTTTAACGGTTAGAGGAGATGAGCTAGAAGCCAAAGGACGCCTGGAGGATATTCTTGGAAGTGCAACCCGCAGTGCTGTGGCCATGAATAGCCTTATCGAAATTATCCGAACGACTAAGGGGCGTGTGCCCTTAACTGACATGTCCTCCGATGAGAACGAGACATCCGCGGAAGAAAGTAATCTTGAAATTTCTTCGATGGATATTTCCCTTGGTGAATTATCTGATGAAGAAAGCAGTTTTGAACCCATTGAGATCGGGCGGGAAAAGATCGAAGGGGAGATTTATAACAATTCATACTCCAAGCTTGAAGAATTTGGAATTGAATTATTGGATGTTCGTTTTAAAAGAATTAATTACAATGATTCTGTATTGCCTCAGACTTACGGCCGCATGGTGAGTGAGCGGCAAAAAATTGCTAAACGATTTCGTTCGGAAGGTGAAGCCCAAGTCGCAATCATTGGTGGTTTAAAAGAAAAGGTATTGCAGGAAATAGCTTCCAAATCTTACAAAAGGGTGCAGGAGATCCAAGGGGAAGCGGATGCCAATGCCTCCTCAATTTACGCCGGTGCGTACAACCAAAGTGAAGCTTCGAGGTCGTTTTACAATTTTCTTAAGACAACAGACAGCTATTCTCAGATTCTTGATGAGGACACATCATTACTGCTTTCAACCGACTCTCCTTTATTTCAATTATTTAAGTCTCTTTCGAGTACTTCTGCAGCAGCTAAAGCAGAATAGCTTTGAAGGATATAAGTTGATTTAAATATCTTCAGCTTTGGCAAGGAGATATTCAATTAAAGTTGGTAACCAGGGAACGACCTTTTCCATAGGGATTTTTTTGGAATTAATCCATTGACAATCCTCATGTTCCCAATCCAGGACAATTCGTTTTATCTTTGTTTCCATAAGTACCCAGTGTGCTTCAAAGACCACGTCTGCTGCTTCCGAGTAAAACGGACCCTCTAACAAATGATTTGAAATCTCCTCTTTAGGCATTCTGGTTTCTTCCAAAACTTCGCGGTAGGCGGTCTCAAGAGGATCCTCTTCTTTTTCCATGTAACCTGATATACAGGACCAGTATCCCTGAAAGCTTCCAACAAGTTTGGACCGTTTGAGAATGAGGATTTCATCTTTGTGTTTTAATAAACAACTAATTACCGGACGGATTCTTTTTGGGGTGTTTGGTGGTGGGGATGTTGAAGGAAGGGCCATAAATGATCTAAATTTAAAAATTAAATAGATGATCTTTGGGAAGTTGCCAGACCAAACCGGATAGGACCCTTAGCTTTGAGAGGATCGACAATTTTTCCTCCTTGTGTGCAGACCAATTCATTTTTTTGGATGAGTTCTTTTCCGCATTCTCTGACTTTTTTCATATACTGATGCCAGTTTTCGGGGTCTAGCTTTCGGGCAATTTCTGAAGGGCAGAAAGTTTTATCCGCCCCCCTTAGTTCGGCCATTTTAAAAATTTGGTCTTTGATATTGGAATTCTTTATTTGCAAATCGTTTTACCTTTCTAAAAGAGTTTTGTATAGTAACCTTATAATTTAATTCTTACAAATTTAGATGTGAATACTTTGGCAGTTGTAAATCAATTACCCGATTGGATGAATCATAAAGTGGTTGCCGGGAATAGTTGGGGGCAAATCCTTATCTGTTTTCTTTGCATTTTGGCTTTCTGGATTATCGCTAGAATTGTGAAAGCGTGGACTGGAAAACTAGCAACGGCAACTGAAGAAGGATCCATGCGAGGCGTTTTCTTTCTATCATTGGGTAAATCTCTTCCCTTATTTGGAATTTACGGTGGCATAAAAGTCGGGGTGTATTTCATTCAACTTGGAGAGGTAGGTGGATTGGCAGAAACTATCGTCCTGACCGGGTTGGAAGTTCTGTTTGCCGTCTCATTTGCTCTATTGGCTTATTACTTGGTTGAGGTGCCCAGTTCCTGGCTTGGTCGGCAGACAGATAAGACTGAAAGTAAATTTGATGATATGCTTGTGCCCGTAGTGCGTAAGAGTCTGCGGGTGACTGTGGTTCTTTTTGCGGTAGTCAGCATCGCTCAGTCACTTAGCGATAAACCGGTAAGTGCTCTGATCGCCGGACTTGGGTTAGGTGGTCTTGCCTTTGCCTTGGCGGCACAGGATACGATTAAGAATTTATTTGGTTCTCTGGTTATCTTTTCAGATAAACCTTTTGCTTTGGGAGACCGTATTAATTATGATGGACACGATGGCACCATTGAGGAAGTGGGTTTGCGTTCTACCCGTTTGCGCCGTTTGGATGGTCATCAGGTAACCATACCAAATGGTGAACTTGCCAATAAATCGATTCATAACATCGCTAAACGCCCATTTATACGCCGTATTTTCACTGTAGGCATTACCTATGACACGCCTCCTGCAAAGGTTAAGGAGGCCAAGGGAATTCTCGAAGAAATCTTAAAGGATCACGAAGGGTTCGACCCCAAGGGTGAACTTTTGCCCCGTGTTTATTTTAGTGATTTCTCTGCATCATCTCTCGATTTTAAGTGCATGTACTGGTATCACCCTCCCGCCTATTGGGACTACATGGATTTTAGCGAACGGGTGAACTTAGAGATTCTGCAGCGCTTCAATGATGCAGGGATTGAATTTGCCTTCCCTACGCAAACTATTCATTTGGCGAATGGNGAGCAATCGACCAAAGGATAAATGAAATGATTTGGTACCTNATAAAATTATTAGTCTCTGCGGCTATTATCGTAGTGATCTCAGAGCTTTCAAAAAAGCTCCCTTTGTTAGCCAGTCTGATTGCGTCGCTTCCTTTGGTTTCAGTATTAGGTATGGTTTGGATGTATGGCGAAAAAGTGGAGATTGAAAAGATTGCAGCCCATGCGGAGGGTACATTTTGGTATGTTCTGCCTTCCCTGCCAATGTTTNTGTTTTTGCCTTGGATGTTGAAAAAAGGAATTTCTTTTCCCACATCCCTNAGTGCGGGTATTGCCCTAACCGGNGTCCTTTATTTTCTGATGACTAAGATGCTGGCCAAGTNTGGAATGAATCTTTAAGCGGAACTCTATGTCCCTGGGAACCATTCATCATCTGGATCAAAAGTGGGAATAGGAACATTGATTAACTTCAGTGCTCCCACTGCCCGGTGAATACATCCGGGTTTTATCATAACCGTTACACCGGGTTTCAAATTAATCCTGTCATTATCAAGTTCCAGGATACCGTCTCCTTCAAGCACATGATATATTTCCGTCATCTTTTTGTGAAAGTGAGGACGACTATTTTCCGAAATTTCCACGATATGAAAGGAAGCCGTCTTATTGTCGGGATCCAAAAATGCACGCTTGGTTTCTCCGCAAGGGCATGAAACTGAAGAAATTTGCTCAAAGTCTGCAACTAAATAATTCTTTTTGTCGTTTCCATTCATGGCGATAAATCTATACATGCAATAAATATTTCTATTCAACATCATTTAAGCTTTTTAAAATTTATGAATCCGAATTCTTATTTATGGGTAATCATAGGCTCTCTAAGTGTGGCTTCAGCTATCTTGCTTGGTGCTTATGGTGCTCACGGATTGGAGGATACTTTTGCGGAGACTCCCAGAAAAGAGAGGGCTTGGAGCAACGCAGTCGATTATCAAATGTTTCACGGATTAGCACTTGTGGTTATAGGCTTTAGCCAAAAAGATAATAAAAGACGAAGGATTTTAAGTCTTACCGCTTGGTGTCAGGTAATAGCATGGTTGCTGTTTTGTATGAGCATATACGCGTGGGTTTTCGGTGGCTCAATTGCATTAATTAAAATAACCCCCTTTGGAGGAAATCTCTTTTTTGCATCTTGGGTCTTGCTCGCAGTCCATGGATTTATCAGTTT
Organism: Verrucomicrobia bacterium TMED44; assembly: GCA_002168015.1. Classification (GTDB taxonomy): domain Bacteria; phylum Verrucomicrobiota; class Verrucomicrobiia; order Opitutales; family Seribacteraceae; genus Seribacter. Next base: position 1,878 of record NHCX01000068.1, on the reverse strand, counting down.
AAGAGAAAGTGCATTAAATCGAAAATGAATAAAGCGTTTGTAACATTACTTTGGCTGGCCTCTGCTTTATTGGCTTATTGGTTCGGACTTGAACAGGGGTCGGAATCAGTCCGTGTATCTGCAGTGAGTCCTGTTGTTTCGAGCGCTCCACAAATTTCACGACCTTTAAAACAAACCACAAACTCGGTTTCATCAATTTCAAAAACTAAGATTTCTTCAGCCGCAGGTTTGAATGATTTTTCTGGAGAAGAAGATAATATTGATTACGACAACCTAGAGAAACCACGGGAAAGTTCACCAGTTTCGGTCATGGATCGCATCCGCTCATCGAATCCGGTGGTTCGGTTGCAGGCATTTACCGAGTTACTTAATGACCCAAATGAACAGAATATTGAAATTGCTAAAGAAGTATATGAACAATTACCGGAAGGCCCACAGCGCTTCAGCGAATTACGCATGCTAGCTTATAGTTGGGGTCAATCAGATCCGCGTGCTGCTTTGGAATGGGTAGGTAGTTTGGAAGGTTTTGATCAACGAATTGGTTCGGGTTCAGTGCTTGATTCCTGGGCAAGGTATGATTCTGCGGGNGCGATTGCTTGGGCGGAGGAGAAATTCGAAGGAGAGGATAATCCTTATTACATTGGTATTATTAGTGGTATGTCAGAAGATGACTTGATAGGAGCGAGCGAATTAATGACATCTCTTCCGTACGGCAGAACTCGAGGGCGAGCTGCATCTATTTTGGTAGAAAAAACCTGGATGATGGGAGAAGAGGTCGCGATTCATTTTGCGGAGAACCTACCGGAAGGTTCGATTCAAAATTATGCTTTCGGAGAGATTGGGAAAAAAATTGCTAAAGATGATATGGGGCGAGCCGTTCAGTGGGTTGAGAGAATGGATGAGTCTGATGTAAAGGTTCGGGTAAGTGAGGATGTTGCAGAGCGTTGGGCCAAGCAAAACCCAGCAGAAGCTGCAGAATGGGTATCGAATATGCCTGAGGGAGAAGCTCGTTCAGAAAGTATGGAGGAAGTGGTCACCCAGTGGGCACGTAAGGACCCCACAGCCACCGCCGAGTGGCTCAACCAGTTTCCTTCCGGTGAATTAATGGATGAGCCTATCCAACGATTTGTCCGGGAAGTTGCCCGCAAAGACCCGGAAACCGCCCTGACTTGGGCACAATCAATCACTGATGAGGAACGCAGAAAGAAAGTGGAAGCGGATGTTTTAAATATCAAGGTGATGCAGGCACAACGCGAACAAGCCGAGGCAACAGGAGCACCGGATCCTGAGGGGGATCGTCGTCCAAGAAGAGGCCCACCTAGTGCTGCTCCAAGATAAGTTTACTTCTTNCCCCCATGTTTTTTGATAATAATTTGGGTTCCTGTGAAATTATATATCAATGAACTTAAAGCTAAGTTGGTTTTTACTTTTATTCTTTCAATACTTAGTATGGGCAAAAATTGACTTCAATCGGCAAATCCGCCCGATCTTATCTGAACATTGTTTTGCCTGTCATGGACTGGATGATCCACAGGGTGGCTTACGATTGGATTTTGCTGAGTTTGCCTATGTGGGAGGAAAGTCCGGGTTTCCCGCGATCACACCCCGTGACCTGGATGAAAGTGAAATTCTCCATCGGGTGGTTTCCTCCGATATGGACGACCGGATGCCTCCCAAGGGTGATCCCCTGAAGCCCGAGCAGGTCAAACTTCTCCGCCAATGGATTTCTTCGGGTGCCAAGTATGCGAAGCACTGGGCGTATGTGGTTCCGAAAAAGCCTGCCTTGCCAGAGCCAAAAGACGAAGAATTTATAAAAACGCCAATGGATAATTTCGTTGTGGCCAAGTTGGAAGAAAAAGGATGGAAGCCGAGTCAGCC
>NHCX01000067.1 GCA_002168015.1 Verrucomicrobia bacterium TMED44 | reverse complement strand
TTTTTCCGTCTTTGGTGAATTCGTAAGCTTCGAAAGCAATGTTATGACTATCCTTGGTAATTAAAATAACTTCGGGAGACTCACCATAAGGCGGTCTGACTTGCTGTAGTCCAGTCAATGGAAGGCAGGCAGTTGGAGAATGAGTCGAGAGTACGGCGGTACAGGCACCACCTGATTCCCATACCGCTTCAAAGGCTTGCCAATATTCTTGATTTGCATTAAAGGTCATATCTTTTGCACCTAAATGATTGGGTATCATCCGTTCCCGGCTTTGCCATTGAAATGAATGTGCGGTGTTATAATGCAACTGTGCATTGATTTGATTAGATATTAATTTCTCTTCCACGAATATGCTTGGATCTTTTAGGTCAAGGCTAATACTAGGNTGGAGNCGGAGTTTTGATTCGTGGTTAGNNTAATGCATTTCAGATAATCCAAAGCACNAACCTACCCAAATGATAACAAATAGTTGGAAAAGCCAAGGGGTACCAAATCGTAGATTTGACCAGTTTGTAGGTACGGTTCCCAAACTTGTAAGGATGACGCCNCCTTTCGCCATACGGGCTAAAAGGAATAAAACTAGTAAAATACAGACATTTTCAATCCACCCAACCATGTCGTGAAGAGTAGGGAATACCCAATTATTTATTTCATAGATTGGAGTATCTAATATTTTACCCGNTCCATTAATCTTAATCATGGAAAGAGAAAAGGCTCGAACTAGGTTTAGTAACAGTGCAACAAGTGCACCTACTAATACAAATACAATGCGATTTACGATTCCAAAACCGTAGTATGCCCCAAGAAANANAGTTATAACTATGGAGGCTTGAAGTCCTTGAATTCCACTGCAGGCTTGATCAATACCAATCTGACCAAATTTACCCACATCTATGATGGTACCATCCANTTTGGCTTCGTGACCNANNANTANGACGATATCAACAATNATTGAAGATACTNGGCCTTGGAGCCATTGGGTTAATTGGAGGTCAGTGGCTAAGGGCCATGGTATTGAGACAAGGAAGAAAAACAGTGGAAAAANAAGTGTTCTGATTCGTTTCCAACCNCCTTGATCATAACCCCATGCAATAAATAAAGCTGTAATGGATAGAAAGATTGCAAAGTTAATCATTCTCCAATCGGAGTTTGCTCCCCTTATAATCCACAGCGGAAATAAAGAAAGTAGGGCTGGTAAACCTAGGATGAGATAGGCTTTGCCTTGAAGGAATATGGGTTTTGTGGATTGATTCTCTATGCTAAGGAGCTGAAAAGGGGGTGATTTCACCAAGAGATATAGGGACAAAAAGGGGATGATGTAACCGTGAGAATATTGCGGGTTGGTATCCCAGGTGATGGATAGTTGCCAAATAATTAGCGTCCATGGACTGAGGAAAGCCAATAGATTTAGAATATGTTTACAGTTTTGAAGAAACACGGTCGGTAACTATTATCCTAATTTAATATTGAAAATTTGCTCCAAACTTTCTTTTTCAGCTTGGTTAAGTTCATTTAATTGAACTTTTTGCTGNAGGATNAGAAATTTTTCGGTGTCTCCNTTAAGCTTAAAAACTTGAGAAGCAATAAGTTTCCACGGGGACCGGGCTTTTTCCCACTTTCTCCAATCATTCACTTTACCCAGTGCGACNAGAGCTTCGCTCGGTGAATTACTTTTTAAATAAGCAAGGGCTAAGGTAATTTGGGTCTCCATAGTGGAGGCGAATGTATCCAATGACTTTGCTTGGTTGGTAAGTTCGATTAATTTTTGAGAAGGAAAACGAAGGCCGGGATCTAGTAGTTTGAAGTATAAATTACTTCTTTGGATTTGGGGTGCATTGGGGCTGGTTTGAAGAAGAATATCTGACCATTCTATAAGTTGAGCGATACTGACGGAAGCTCCTTGGTATTGGAGGAGTTTTGAGACGGCAAATCTTTGGTGTATGGGTTCTTTGATTAGCATCTCGAGTAAATGACAAAGACTTTGAATGTCTTCTACCTGCTCTAGATAAGTACAAATTGCAAGGGCTTCCCGAGGATCATTGCTAAGAAGGGGAATGATTCGATCTAGAGATTTTTGAGATTCTAAGAAATTTTGCTCCAGCGAGTAGACTCTTGCTTCAACAACTAGTCTCCACCGCGAAGGAATTATTGAAGCACGATTTAACTCAGTGCGAATCTTTTCCAAATCACCAACATGGGCAAGTGCAGCCATACGAATCTTAAAAAATGACTCTTCTGATTTGGCTTTGGATNCAGGAATATAATCAATGATTTCTTCGTAAGCCTGAACTCGAATGAGCCAATTTCCAAAGACGAGTAGTTGTTTTGAATCATCAAGATTAAATATTTCTGAACATTTTTGAATGAGGTNNNTACGNNNNANNGGGGACTGTTCAACTGCATAACGCATGGCGAAGATTCGTAAGAAATCAATTGCTTTGGCCTTTGGGTTGACAGAAAGAAGCTCGATACAGTGATCTAAACTTTTAGGAGCAAGAGGCTGAAGGAAATTTAGCAAAGTCATATGCCTGATAGCTTCCAGTCCAATTTCGCTTCTTTGGCTAGTCAATGGAGCTAATGCCTGCCCAAGCCGCGTAAGTTGTGATTTGTCTTGTAGGTGAACAGTTAGTCGGGTTAACAAAAAAACTGCTTCTGCGTTAACAGGTTCTTTTAATAATATGCTTTCAACTACTTGAAGGGCTTGTTTGTGATTACCTGTTTCAGCAAGGATTTCTGCACCGAGTAGCATATTTTGAGGATTCTCTTTCCACAAATCGATTTGGATTAAATACTGATATTGTTTGAGGGCAATACTCCCAATTCTAACTTTTATTTGAACTTCTATATTCTCATTGCGAAGTGAGTTGAGGGATTTGGATAGAATACGATTTCCCAATGATAATCCTTTTTCGGATGAATCGACTAATTCAGACCATAAGGAAAGTGCTTTAGCTGGCTGATCCAGATAGAGTAAGTTCAAATAATTGTTATAAGATTCAGTATCATCTGGATTGAGTAGATAGGCAACACGAGCTTTTCTTACTCCTTCTTTGATAAGTTCTTCAGAATTTCCAATTTTTGGCTCCAAATAGACTTGGCTTTGGAAAAGTAATTGTGCTGCTTTCCATCTCTTTATGTGGGGCACATAGTAATCAAAACTGAAAAAACCAATTCCAAATATGACAAGAATAAAAATACTTAGCACATATGATAATTGAAGATGAATCATTTATTTTTCGAAAACATTACGAAATTACTTGCTTTAGATATATTAATCTTAAAAAGCACAGCTACCGCAGTCGGCGATTTGCTTTAAGCAAAGCCAATTGATCGGAAAAATATTTTATTTTGGGCAAATTCAGCCAGTGCTTATTGGATGAGCACTTGGAAAGTCGACTTCGTCTTCACTTATCTCTACTTCTGTGGGACGACCTAAAATTTCAAAGAGAACTTTAACTCGTTCTTTGGCAGGAACAAGTTGAGTCACGGTACCTTGATCACCTTTAAAAAGACCTGAAATGACTTTTACTTTATCACCAATTTTATGTGGTTGATCGGGGATTTCTAAAACTCCATCCGGGGAAATTAATCGCAGTGCAATCATCACTTGCGAAGGAATGTGAACGGGGACTTCTTTCCTACGAACAACATAAGCAACACCTCGTGCATAATGAACATTCCTTATGTGTATAATCGGGTCAAATCTAGCAAAAAAGTATCCGGGGAAAAGAGGTTTGATAGGTTGGGGTACATTTTTCTTTGCCCTTTGAGTGCGAGGAAGGAAAACTTCAACGCCGTCGAGTGTGAGAAGAGTCGCGGATGCAACCGTCTCCATTCTCGGTTTTGCCCGTATGCAGTACCAACCACAAGACCAATCTTTCATCTCGTCTGAATCAGTATTAGTCATAACTTTAATAGCCCAGCCAGTGCGGGAAGAAGTCTTTTTCCTGCTTTGGTTAGACGTTTAAGTTTTTCGATTCTAGTTATGTAAAATTCTGTTTGATGCTCCACATTACGAGCAATTTGATCTTCCATCCGTAATATTCTGTCTGATGCACTTTCTAAATGAGGTAAGATATCTTCTTTTATGAAGTTGGAGAAAAGTCTGCGAAACTCGGACTCAGCTGAATAATGGTCGCGTCGATCGCCCTGAATGTAAGATGTACGAATTGCCTTGAGAGAGCGAAGGGTTCTTAGACCTTGACTGGTTGAACCCATGCTGATTTTCAAACGAGTAGAAATATCCTCCATAGATTGCGGAACCTCTGAAAAATAAAGAAGTCCATAAATCTCTCCTACTGAACGGGGCAAGCCAAGGATACCCATCATGCGAACGAAAAAATCTATTGCCTCGACTTCTAATTCTTTTTGTTCTGAAAGCTTGGTCGTGGAAAGTTCGGGATCTTGCATGAGATGTTCAATGTTTTCAAAAAAAAATGAAAAAAGCAAGCTCGCTATTTAAGATTCGTTCTAGTTTGCACAAATTCAAAATTTATTTCATAGTGATATAAACTTTGATTTTTGCCCATTGAATAATAACAGAGATAATGGATTTTCAATCCTACATCGGATTATACTTTGCTTAGTTGTTCTTGCATGGTTTGGCGGTTGTATTTGGATTTGGGATATTTGGAACCTGAGCCTAGTTAATTTACCTTGGAACTACGCTGTTGTGTCGATGGCAGGTATTATGGTGGCAGCTTTTGGCACATTGCAGAACTATGGAGATTTTTATCTAAAAAATAGATGGGGAAGAATAAGAGAGTCATTTTCCAAAAGTAATTTTCAGCTAGCAGTTCTATCGTTTTTCGTATTCGGGGCTTATTTTGCCTCAAAAGATTCAGCAACAAGCCGACTATTCTTGAGCTTCTTCATAACAACATGTTGGCCAATTTTACTTCTCACCAACTACTCTCTCCCAGGATTCTTCAAAAGAATAAATGGGTTTTATGGGATTGATCGAAATGCTGTTCTCGTGGGCGATACTAATGATTTATCTGATGCTGAAGAGTGGATTTCAAATCACTCCGGTAATGGATACTCTTTTGTTGGCGTATTCACCACAAAAAATGATAATGGAAATCGGAACGGTCTACCTTGGTTGGGTGAGTATCAAAGGATGGAATCTTACATTTTGAACAACCCGGTACACCAAATTGTGGTCATACCAAGTAAGAAGGGTACCGAATGGATATCATCTACTGCCGATCTTGCTCAAAAACATGGTTGTCGGCTTTTAATCTATAACTCATTGGCCAAAGAATTTGAATCTCGCCTTGTCTTTATGGAAGAGTCAGGTCGACAATTTTTTACACTTTTAAATGAACCCTTGGAGAGTCCATTCAATCGTATGGTGAAACGTTTGTTTGATATTTCTATCAGTTTACCGAGTACAATATTCTTACTCCCAATACTCATGATTTTGGTCAAGTGTTTTCATTTCTTCCAATCATCTGGACCATTATTTTTTAAGCAGGAGCGAGTTGGTCTTGGGGGTAGTAAGTTTGTGATCTGGAAGTTTAGATCGATGGAATACAAACACAACCCCAACAAAGACGAATCTGTACAGGCAACGAAAGATGATTCGCGAATATTTCCCTTCGGTAGGATGATGAGAAGATTTAGCCTAGATGAATTTCCTCAATTTATAAATGTGCTTAAAGGGGAAATGAGCCTTGTGGGTCCGCGTCCTTATTTGGCTAAGCATGATTATTTATTCCAACAAAATTACCGTGCATACAAAATTCGTCAATTTGTTAAACCGGGTGTTACTGGACCTGCACAGTGCAGAGGATTACGAGGTGAGTTTACTGATCCTGATTTAGTTGAAAAGAGAATTAAGCTAGATTCTGACTATGTAAGCAACTGGACATTGTGGATGGATGTGGAAATTGTGTTTCGTACAGTTGTTCAGGTTATGTTTCCTCCAAAATCTGCTTACTGAATGTTTGCNAAATNTTTTCCCTCAAAGAAAGCTGCTCTAATTTTGTGAAAGTTTTAGGGGTCGAATTTTTCGAAGGTAAAATTGACGATATTATTAGAAAGTCATCTGAGGGAGGTTTGATTGTGGCCCCTTCCGGTCCTGGTTTGTCTGGGGATTTAATTGTGTCCAAGTCATACAAGGATTCTCTNAGTAAAGCTGATTTAGTGCTCCCCGATAGTGGTTTGATGTGTNTTTGTTTAAAGATTTTTTGGGGAAAATCTTTGCGACGAATTTCTGGTCTCGAATATTTGCGAAAAATTTTGGATGTAATCGATTTACAGGGAACTTCCTCTTTTTGGGTGATGCCTGACATGGAGCAGTCCAATGCTAGCTTATCTTGGTTAAAAAAAACCTATGATATAGATATCAAGCCTGATTCAGTTTATATAGCACCTATTTATTCAAAGAATGTATATATTGAAGACCACAAATTACTGGAGAAGATTAGAACAAAAAAGCCAAAGTTTGTATTTATTCAGGTTGGGGGCGGTACACAGGAAAGATTAGGACTCTATTTGAAGAATCACTTAACTGATGAATCAACTATTATATGTACTGGTGCTGCACTTGCATTTATGACGGGTCAGCAAGTTAGAATTCCTAAAATTGCAGATAAATATTATTTTGGATGGTTGATGAGATGCTTAACTAATCCTAAGGTATTTGTACCTCGATATTTAAATGCTTTCCGACTTGTATACATACTTTTAAAATTTGGAGAAAATTCCCCTCTTCGCAATTAAATTTTATGTGATTCACTCACAATAATTTCAATGAAATCAATATCAAAGAAAGGAGGCAACTTTAGTAAAAGACTTAAAGCGAGCGTTTATGCACTGGGCTGTCGTCTAAACCAATACGAGGGTTTAGCAATTGAGGGAAAGCTTCGAGAGAAAGGATATGAGATTGTTCCTTTTGGAGAGAAGGCTGATTTGGGTGTAATAAATACATGTACAGTTACTAAGGAAGCGGATTCAAAGTCTAGGAATACAATTCGTCGTTTTAGTCGAAATAATCCAACTTCCATAACGGTGGTCGTAGGTTGCTATTCTCAAACTTCAGCGAACGATGTCGCTATGGTTGATGGCGTCGATTATGTAATAGGCAATCATGACAAGATGAACTTCTTGGATTATGTCGCCGAAGAAAAGCCGTCACACCCCGTTGTGGTTAGGGAAAGAATTGATAGGTCGGATTTTTCGATTGGTTATGTGGGTGAAGTTCATTTTGAACAAAGAGCAAATCTGAAAATACAGGATGGATGCGATTTTATGTGTTCTTTTTGTGTGATCCCTTTTGCGAGAGGAAGAGCACGGTCTAGGGAATGGGGTGATTTATTTAGCGAAGCTCGACAAATGATCGCAAGTGGTGTGCGCGAGATAGTTCTAACTGGTGTTAATTTAGGAACCTATCATTCAAATGGGAAAAACTTTTTGAAATTAGTCGAATCACTCTCTAACTTATCAAATCTTGATCGTTTACGCATAAGTAGTATCGAACCAACCACCATACCCACAGAATTATTCGAGTGGATGGCAGATGCTAGTCACCCATTGATGCCTTACCTTCATGTTCCCATGCAGTCGGGTTGTGACAAGATTTTATCTTTAATGAAAAGAAGATATAGTCTTTGTGAAATGAACGCTTTTTTTATGGAAGCAATCGAGTCAATCCCTGAAGTTTGTATTGGGACGGATTTAATGACTGGGTTCCCCGGGGAATCAGATGCCGATTTTGAGCAAACCTGTAATACATTCTTGAAATTTCCTTTTTCGTATTGTCATGTTTTTACTTATTCGGAAAGGAGTGGAACGCCTGCTGAAAAGTCAGAAGCACATATCCCAATNCATGAGAGAAGACGGAGGAGTTCACTCTTGCGGAGATTATCCTCTGCCAAGCGTATGGAATGGCATGAGACTTTTATTGGGAAATCTGTTCGGGTTTTACTGGAAAATCCAAAAAACGGGTTCTACGGTGGATACACTGAAAATTATCTAAAAGTTATGGTTCCTGAAAAGCTACCGGCATTGGCCAATCGTTTTGCAAATGTAAAAATTGGTGATGTCCGTCCGGAATATTGCCTGGGTAAAATCGATACTCTTTTACAAGAAAGGTAATTCATTATCATTATGCTTGCTCCAAGGCATCTTGATATCGAATAAGAATAGATGAGTAAAATTTTTTTATGCGATGGGCACAACTTAGCCTTTCGTGCTTTTTATGGCATCCGTGAACTTTCTCGATCTGATGGTTTCCCAACTAATATGATTCATGGTTGGATAAAATCCTTTTGGAGAATGGAAGATGATTTTGCACCAGATCAAATATGGGTTTTCTTTGACCTCGGCGGGTGCCCGCAACGCGAAAAAATTCTACCCGATTATAAAGCTAACAGAGGTGCCCCGCCAGAGGGCTTTTCTGAACAACTTGATTGGGTTAAGAAACTTTCTCGTGCCATGGGTTATGGTGTCTCCGAGCAAGAGGGTAGGGAGGCTGATGATTTAATTGCAGCTAAAGTAGAGGAGCTAGCGGCAAGTCATGAGATAACTATTGTAAGTGCAGATAAAGACTTGGCTCAATTAATTAGGCCAAGTGTTCGCCAACTTCTTCCACCTCCAACAGCTAACCCACGATTGGGTTGGAGATTGCTAGACGAAGGAGGAGTTGAAGAAAAGTTTGGTGTAAAGCCAACTCAAATATTAGATTATCTCTCGATCATTGGAGACCAAGCGGACAACATTCCTGGACTTTCTGGTGTCGGACCCAAAACGGCCTCAAAATGGCTGCAAAACTGGGGTAGCCTTGACGAAATTATCTTGAATGCAGGGCGAATTACCCCGAAGAGATTTTGTAGCATGATTTATGAAAAAAGAGAGCTACTTCACCGGAATAGAGAACTAATTAAATTAGATACCAGTATCCAAAAAGGAGGTACTATACCTAGCAATCCAGATATCTCCAAACTTGGAGAAATATTAAAAGAAATGGAAATGAATCAATCATTGGAAGAAATGATTAGAAGATATTAATTAGTGTCGAGTTATATAATTTTTTTCAAAACACGCTTTCCGATCCGCTGTGCATTTGGTAAGTATTATTTCAATGTCCTCATTACTAAGTTTCGGTTTACCTAAAGGCAGTCTCGAAGAAGCAACTCTTAAGTTATTCTCCCGTGCTGGCTTTAACATTACAAAAGGTTCTCGTTCATATACGCCAAGTTGGGATGATCCTGATTTAGAAGGCCGTTTTGTTCGAGCTCAGGAGATGAGCCGATATGTGGAGGATGGTTTTTTTGACTGCGGACTTACGGGTCGTGACTGGGTACAAGAAAATGGTTCAGAGGTAGAGGTTGTTGCCGACTTAGTTTACAGTCGTGCTTCCAATCGTATTTCAAAGTGGGTGTTAGCCGTGCCTGAAAATTCGGCTATTCAAACGGTTAAAGATTTAGAAGGAAAAACAATAGCAACAGAATTAGTCGGAGTTACGAAAAAATTTCTTCGCGACCATGATGTGAAAGCAGAAGTCGAATTTTCTTGGGGAGCGACTGAAGTTAAAGTTCCTGAGCTTGTTGATGCTATCGTTGACCTTACTGAGACCGGAAGTTCTATCCGTGCGAACAAACTTCGTATTGTAGAAGTTCTTCTGGAAACAAACACAGTTTTGATTGCAAATAAAGAAAGTTGGGCAAATCAAGAAAAGAGGGCTAAAATTGAAAATATAGCCTTGATGTTAGATGCCGCACTTCAGGCTGACACGAAAGTTGGTCTTAAATTAAATTTAGAAAAAAGCAAGTTGAGCGAAGTATTGGAAACTTTACCCTCTTTAAGAAACCCAACCATATCATCCTTAGCTATTGATAATTGGATAGCTGTAGAAACAGTTATAGAAAAGAAGGTATCTAGAGAAATTATTCCAGCTTTGAAGAGATTAGGTGCTGAAGGTATTGTTGAATATCCTCTGAACAAAATCGTACCATAAGTCAAAGTAGATTATTTTATCTTGCTGTGAGTCTTGAATTTTGTATTGTAGAAAATCTCTAATCTTAATCTATAAACCCTCAACCCGCATTGCTAAGATAGCTCGTAATTATTTACGATTTTGCACTTAGTTTTCCGGCTTACTACCAAATATATACAACATGAGCGCAGTCATGGAAGAATTGCTCGCTGAGAGCAAAATCGAATTACTTAAAGAAGGTTCCGTAATCTCAGGTACCATTATGGAAATCCGTCCTACGGAAGTAGTGATAGATTTTGGAGGGAAAGCAGAGGGAACTATCCCTGCGCACGAGTTTCTTGATTTAAGCGAACTGGAAATTGGTTCCGACATTGAAGTTTTTCTTGAGAGGCTTGAAGATCGTTTCGGGAACCCTCAACTTTCATTTGACAAGGCAGAACAGAAGAAGAATTGGGAGAAAATAGTTAATACCTGCGAAGAAGGTTCTGTGATAACTGGAAGAGTTAGATCAAAGGTTAAGGGTGGCTTAGTCGTAAATATTGGCGTAGATGCCTTTTTACCTTCATCGCAAGTAGATATTCAAGCACCCAAAAACTTAGATCAATTTGTAGGTCAAACTTTTGATTTCAAAGTTGTTAAAATTAACCGCGAAAGAAAAAACATCGTTGTTTCCCGTCGCGAATTGATTGAAGAACGCAGGCAAGATAAAAAGCGTGAGATTCTTTCTAAAATTATTCCAGGTGAAACTCGTCGCGGGATGGTCAAAAACATTACTGATTACGGTGCTTTCATTGATTTAGATGGGTTGGATGGTTTGCTTCACATCACGGATATGAGTTGGGGTAGAGTTTCTCATCCTAGCGAAATGGTCAAAACAGGTGAAGAAATTACGGTTTGTATTATTGATATTGATGAAAAACGAGAGCGTGTCTCATTGGGTCTGAAGCAACTTTCAAGCAACCCATGGGATGAAATCGAGAGTAAATTTCCAATTAATGCAAAAGTACGGGGTAAGGTTGTTAACTTGGTACCTTACGGTGCATTTGTTGAACTTGAAGAGGGCGTTGAAGGTCTGGTTCATGTTACTGAAATGTCTTGGACTAAGAGAAT
>NHCX01000066.1 GCA_002168015.1 Verrucomicrobia bacterium TMED44 | reverse complement strand
CGGGAAGGCTGGATGAAATGGATTTCATGACTGGGTACTTTCTGGATGAGACCTCCGGTACTTTTAATCGTAAGAGGATCGCTTTCCGAGAGAATTATTCCGTTTATTCTCCAGAAACTTTTTCGTTCCTTCCAATTTGGTTCTAGAGTTACTTCGTGGGCATCAAAACCATGAGCTATCCCTGCAGATGGATTGATCAGAGCAATGGCAATTTCTTCCACAGATCTATTTTCCCCCCACCCCTTTAAGTTTGGGCCAAAGTCTACTCCCACCCCGTCAAATTGATGACAACTGTAGCACCTTGCCGCAGAGGATTTTCCACGCACAATATCTCCCTTTAGGCCCACCACATTTGTTACTTTTAGAGGACCAACTTCATTACGGACTGCTGGAACCTGTACCAGTGGTTTTGGTTTCGCATCGATAATGCTATTTGCAATGAGAAATTCTCGAACCGGATGATCCTTCCATCGGTGGACCATTCCTTTGACAAGGAACTGTTTGGCTAAGTCTTTCACACCCTCGTCGTTGGATTCTCCATAAACTTTTTTCATCCCACGGAATGAAACTTCCGACCTGTTCATGGCCAACGAAGCAACCAATTCCTTTCTATGTTCAGGAGCAACATCTGTCATAAGCATGCGGTCAACCATTTCTTCGATCATGGAATCCCCGTGTAATCTCCAAGCCAGCAAATGTGCTTGGCGATCCCAATGATTGGCATCCAAAATTTTGCGAACCTTACAGTAATCAGCCCATAACAAATCTTCATCACCATCTGCTGCTAAGCCAACGGCTTCAAGATATGTTCTATCTTTCATGTCACCCGATAAGACCAGATCCAACAAAACACTCTTTTTTTTCGAATATGGAAAATCTCTCAGATGGGTTAGAATAATACGACGAACATGAGCGGATTTATCGTTCCTTAATTCCTCCATCATCGACCAACCAAGTTTTTCACGGTCATATCGAATAGCACTACGCAAGACAGCTGCCCGGTAACGGTAGTCTTTCTGACCGATAGTAGAAGGAATATTTTTTAATTTAGCAATTCCTTGCTCTCCAAGATATGGTAGCACCCAGATAGCACGTCCTACCAACCATGAGGTATCACAGTTCAAAAGTTTTTTGATTAGGGGCAGCGAAGAAGCCCCACCTGATCTTAACTTCTCAAACCCTTGAAACCTTACATTGTGAGCAGGGCTAGCCAGTAGTTCTTCAGCATTTTCTGATTCTGCTTTTTTCGGTTTAAATCCCTTGGGTGCAATTCGATAGATCTTACCAATATGTTGTTTGTCGGCAGCTCCATGTCCACCGACCATGGGATCGTACCAGTCTGCGATATACAAGGCTCCATCCGCCCCAACCATGATATCTGAGAAAGCACCTGCCATCCTGTCTGAACCATGACGAGTGAGAAAAACTTCTCTCTCAAGTCTATAGCCAGCACCTTCAATTTTAGTAACATAACGAAAAATTTGACGCTTAGCTGGTTCACAGGAAAAAAGAGAACCCTCATACTTTTTAGGCAAAGCTCCATTTTCATAATAGGTTATGCCCGTTGGCGAACCGCTCCCATAGACATCACCGGGTGGAAATGTTCCTGGCAAATGGGTTCGCCACTCTGCTTCCGCAGTGGTCTGGCCAGCTACCCGATCTGCCGACCAGCCAAACTTTCCATCCTCCGAGCAGAATCCAAAAAAAGCTCCCTCTGGCACGAAGCTTGTTCTACACGCGGGTGGGTCGTCATTGTCATTCTGAAACATATCCCCGAAGGAAGTGAAGATCTGCTCATAACTATTTCGATAGCCATGACCTACAATCTCCATGCCCGTTCCATCCAGGTTAATTCGTCCGGTAAATCCGGAAACCCAAACATGNCCATCATCACTGGTCTTACCGGCAAAAGTGGTGGGATTAAAATTCCATCCGACTTGCGGTCCCCCCTTGTTGTAATAAAAACTACCAACATAAAATGTACGATTACTGCGATCCGTTATCTTAGCTCCGCAATTNCCCTGATTAAAATACAACTTNCCGTCAGGGCCTCCGATTACGGAATGAGTGGAATGGTCATGATTGCTTCCGATAAAACCGGTTAAAAATACTTCACGCTTGTCCCCTTCATCAAAGACGAGATTCCGGTTATTATCGGTATATTTGATTATGTCAGGGGTTTGCGAAACATAGATCACATTATCAATCACCCCGACCCCCATGGGTGCGACCAGTTCAGGGTCTTGAATAAAAACAGTAGATTTATCCGCTACTCCATCCAAGTTAGTATCCTCCAGGACGACCACACGGTCGCCCTCTTTTCGGGTATTACTTCTGCGATAATTTACTCCCTCCGTAACCCAAATTCGACCGACAGCATCCATGTCCATATTTGTCGGATTATACAAAAGCGGAGATTCCGCCCAGAGAGTGACTTCCAACTCAGGGTCAATGATTTTTAGATCATGAATGATCGTCTTCGCCAATAGATGACAAAAAAACAGTAAAAATAGAACGGCTATGCGAAAGGGAGATTTGCAACTTAGCATAAACTATATTATTACGAATATCTTGAATAAATACTATCTTTATTTTTTAGGATAATCATGTCCTTGTTGCTCCGTTTAGAATTAAAAATGCATTACTTGGAATGTATTATTAACACCCAAAAAATGGTTCTAAGTCTTTCTTATTACTGAACGGTATGTCCTGGATGAATAGTCGAAAAACAAATCTGCCTCAAAACTAGGCATATACCTTATCCAGTTGGTAGTCCGGTTAGACCAGATGAAAGGCCATAAATTTCCTTCAGTCCAAAGCCAGCCTTCTGTCGGCATCCACATCCACAACCCCTGCACATCACTTTCTATCACATAGACCCAGCCAAGTCTTAAGTGATAGATCCAACCTGAAGCAAAAGGCATAAATTGACCTAACCAACTTTGATAAAAGCCATTTCCTATTCTATCGGAACTAGTCCACCAATACTTTGGTTTTTTTGCAGTGGATGTATCTAATACTACCACTTTACGTTTAAGAACAGCCGACATATTTCCTGCCGCGTCCGCCACATAAAAATTTATGTCATAAACTCCACGCTTGGATGAAAGCACATTACCCTCCACCACAACCATGGATGTTAAATCTCCATCTTTATTATCTACCGCTTCATAACCGGGCTCGAGATAAGTATCTCCAAGGTTAAGAACCAAAATCTTGGACCCTTTCAGTGAGATTTTGGGAGGAGTCTTATCCTCCTCTGAAAAAATTAATGTCCTCTTAAATGTGGGAGATTTGTTCCCTGAATTATCTGATACTGAATAAAAAAGTTCGTATGTCCCTGCCTGCGAAGAATTAAAATCACCGTCTATCTGCACCTTAGAGGTAATAACTCCGTCATTACTATCAATAGCCTCATACCCCGGTTCGAAATAAGGTTCATTAACGACATGGTAAATTGTCTCAGATCCGAAGAGAACAAGTTTAGGTGGAACATTATCGGTAATCGAAGGTGAAACGATTACCGTTCGCTTAACTAGAGCAGAGTTATTACCAGCCATATCCTGAACCGAGTAAAAGATGCTGTAATTCCCAGCCTTTTTTGGATCCACTCTTCCTTTTACTACAACCTGTAATGAAAGATCACCATCCACATCGTCCGTGGCGGTATATCCTGGCTCCATAAAGCTGGATCCTGCAATAATTTGTAAAACATCACCTCCCACCAATTCAATAACCGGAGCAACCTCGTCCATGGGAGCAGGTCTTTCAACCATGATGATGGATCTTTTTAAAATCTCAGATTTGTTTCCGGCATCATCAGTCACAGAATAAGAAAGCTCATAGGTTCCCACCGACATTAAGTCAACTGTCCCGGAAACCACTACCCGGGAAGTTATGTTTCCGTCGTTATTGTCGGTGGCATTGAAGCCAGACTCAACAAAGGATTCTTCCAGAAATAGCGTAATATTTGTATCACCAAGTAGGATCAGTACAGGGGGAGTTTCATCTGTTTCCACAACGGTTTCAGTCACAATGATTGCCCTCTTCTTCATCTCAGCCTGATTTCCTATGGAATCCTGAACGGAATAGGTAAGTTCATATTGGCCTGCCACAGAGGAATTCAGATCGCCCGCTATTTGTACAGTGCTTGTGATGTCGCCATCCTTGTTGTCCGAGGCATTATATCCGGGCTCGACATAGACATCACCCACATTGATTTCAATGGTTGCGGATCCGAACAATACAATTTGGGGAGCCATTCTATCCTTCTCTTCCACAACAATTGTTCTTTTGAGTAAATCTGATAAATTGCCAGTCGCGTCTCTTACGGAATAAAACAATTCATAGGTTCCGGGCATAGAGGAATTAACATCTCCCTCGACTAGGACTTCTACAGTCAAGTTGCCGTCTTTGTTGTCGGTAGCCTGGTATCCTGGTTCATTGTAAAATCCTTTCTCAGGAATCGTTATAACAACTGGTCCCAGCAGGGTCAGTTCGGGTACTTTTTTATCCAACTCGGAAACGACGACAGTCCTCTTGAAGGATCCCGAGGAATTGCCCGCCTCATCCCTCACCGAATAAAGAATCTCATATTTTCCGGTTTTTGTGGAGTTTACCTCTCCTTCGATCACAACCAATTCGCTTAGATCACCATCCAAATCATCAGTAGCTTGATACCCGGGTTCCATGTAGGCATCACCCGTGTAGAGATTTATTATGCTCTTGCCAAAAAGGATCAACTGTGGAGGAACACTGTCCACTTCGACTACGGGCTCTATCACCACAATAGTTCGGATCACTTCATCAGAGAGATTACCCGCGTCATCGCTCACGCTGTAGGTAAGTTGGTAATTGCCCGCTTTGGATGCGTTCACTTCACCGACAACCTTTACAAGCTCTGTAATATTGCCGTCTTGATCATCGGTGGCGGAATACCCCGGTTCATCGTATTCCGAACCCACCAGAATTTGCAGAGTAGCCTCCCCGATTAGATCAACTACCGGTGGAACTTCATCGATTGGCTTAGGCTTTTCAGAAATGGTAACGATACGCTCGGTCGTTTCTGTAACATTACCCGCCGCATCCACCACCGAATAGGTGATCCTGTATGTACCTGATTCCCATTTATTTACATCGCCCAATATTGTTACCCTGGAATCCAAATCTCCAAAATACACATTATCCGTCGCCCTATATCCCGGTTCTACATAAGTGCTTCCAAAAGGTAGCGTGATACTTTTATCTCCCAATAGTTCGATTTTGGGTGGAGTAAGATCTGGCACCCTACCCGCATCCACCATAAATTCAGGGGACAATACTAAAAGCAATGTAACATTTTCTACGATTCTTAGAACACGATTTTGACTTTGGTCACTATTGCTCCAAGTCAAAGGGTCTTGCCCATATAAAGATAATTCTACAAAAGCAGTCCGTATATTATGACTTAATTTACTAAAAAGAAGATTTTCTTCATACCAGTCTAAAAGTTGATTGATTGCATTTGCTGTAACTACATCGTCGGAAAAGTCTTCAACTCTTACATCGACAAGCTTACCTGTCTCTTTTCCCAATCCTTTGATCAGAACTGCAATCGGTTCAGCAAAATCGATAATAAAATTAGGTCTCCAAAAATTGATTTCGGGAGCGTTTTCTAACCCAGCCAAATTATCAGGGTCGTCACATTTCAATCTCACATTCCTATAATTTAAGATGATTTGCATCAAAACATTCTGAAGTTCAGGAAAGAAACTATCATTGAGAATCTCACTTTCTGGAGAAATAATTTGGTTTCCCATGAGCATATCATCAGGTGGAATGTAATTTGGGTCATAGAAATTGAAAACATCAAGAGATCTTAATGGAGCTTGGTTTAGTTGGCCCTCGGCACCAGTATATAATAAAGCATTTTCTAAAAGCTGAGGATGAATATGCGTACCATTATCATCCTTTTTTGTTCTTATTGATTGGGTTTTTGACCAGGCCCTAGCTTTCATCGCTCGCATAAATTGGCAAAATGCCAAAAGAGGTTCCTTCACCTTGCCTCCCAACTCGACAGATTGGTTGTAAGCCTCCTCATCGAGAAGTATTGCACGAATAACTGCCCTAAGGTTACCTCTCACTCCACTGCCATCATCATTAAAAACAGTCGCCACTCTCTCGATATAGCCGGGAGTTGGATTGGAAGTAACAAAATGCTTGATTAGATGTCGGGAAACGAATGGACCGACATTGGGATGGTTAAAAACAACATTAATCGCCGCATCCAAACCTGATGCAGTAATCACTCCTGCTCCATCTTTCATCACATCCGTAGCATTCAAATCCAATTTAGTTTCAAATGGCTTGTCCTTAAAAAGCGTGACAACTCCAGAATCAGCATCGTTTGTGTAATAATCATCCTGCTCATATTCATGATTATCAGAATGAAATTTCATCAAATGAACATAACTACCAATTTTTTCACCCGCCACATTCCATGGGTCGGACGCGTATAGAATCCAACCAGTGAGAATCTTTGCCATTTCCATGATATCATTCTGGGAATAGGAGGGAATGATCTCCCCCTTCTCATCCATCTTTACGGAACCATCCAAATTCAATTCATAAGGTCCTATCGTGAAAAGTTGTAGAAACTCGCGGGCAAGATTTTCGTCGGGACGGGTACTATTCGCCAGACTCGCTTTCTTGTTAAAGGCACTGGAAAGAAATACTCCCATTGCCGGACTTCGAAGCACTTCCTGTAGAAGAGTTTCGTAATTCCCAAGTGCATTCTTTGCCAAAATATCGTAATAATGAGCCAACCCTTCACTTCGTCTATGAAGAGGGGAGGTCGATTTTGATATCACAAGCAGCTGACTAAACGCATAAGCTGTTCGCTGCCTCAATTGGTCTGAACCAATCTTAGGACTAAGGTTAACATTTCCCAATGAATTGTCCAACCAGGCGGACATTTGATAATGTTGCATTATCCAATCAGCTTCAGTACGATTAAAAATCTTAAATTTATCCCAATTAGCACTTGAATTATAGAAATCAACAGTAGGCATGGAAAAAATTGTTAAATCCACAACCCGTTGAAGATGAGTTTTCCAATCGTCATCTGAATCATCATAGGCTGAAGGTGAATCAAGTTGACTATCCAGCCATCCAATCTCCTTTGAACTTGCATTCTCCGAACTCATAGCAATTAAATCCTGCAACAACTCAGCGTTGATCCCAAAGGTTGCCATATTAAGTAACTGAATTCTCTCCTGATACGAAAAATTCTTTTTTAATTCGGCATTAAGTTGAAAACTGAAGCTCATTGCAAAAAATAAACTCCATCGCATGATTTGCTTAATCATAGAATTTAAGACTTCAGACCGAGATTTACAAAAGCGGAATTAAGGTCGGTTCTATCTTTCTGAAAATTTGGTAGATGGGGAAAGAGTTCGGGCAAAAAAGATTTCTCTGCTCCAAACCAATGTGCCAACTCAGCCTGAATTTGGATGTTTGCAATCGATGGAATTATCCTACCCTGTGTTTTTTGGTCATCATCTCCTCCCAAAGCCATGCTTGGGAGTTTTCCAACGACATCTGACTTGTCAATGCCGCCACCCATAACCAATTGATGCGAACCCCAGCCATGATCGGTTCCCTTGCCATTATTACTTACAGTACGACCAAAGTCGGAAGTTGTGTAGGTAACGACCTGATCAGACAAACCCATCTCCTCCATCGCGGCACTAAATTGATGCAAACCAAGACTCAATTCTCTTAACATTGATGGATGCTGCACCAGCTGATCGCTATGAGTGTCAAATCCGTTGAATTTCAAAAGATAAATCTGCCGCCTATAACCTTCATTTCTCGCTAGACGGATCATTTTCGTTACAGCTCTTAGATCATTCAACAATCTCCCATAATATTGATGGGTACTTAAACCAATTGTTTGCTCAGGAATTGTAGTAAACAAATCAGACCCATAGGAGTCTTTATGTGAAAATTCTAAGTTCGCGCTCATTGCTTGGAGGAAAGTATCATTTGTTTTAAGCGAACTAAGACCTGCTTTTTGATAAAATCTTTTTAAGTAGTTACTCGAATATTCGGGTAATCGTTCAGACAAATCAAGAGGCATAATAGGTGAATTCCAATTATGCCTTGTGTAATTATAGTTTTTAACAGCGGC
>NHCX01000065.1 GCA_002168015.1 Verrucomicrobia bacterium TMED44 | reverse complement strand
ATTGATGCACCTCCTTTTGCCCGGGAAACCGTAGAGCAAGTCCTGGATCGGGAAAAACTTAAGCTCACGGCGATCTGGCTGACTCATGGCCATTGGGATCATATGGGTGGAGTGGCCGACTTTGACACCGGTGATTTAGAAATCATTGGGCACAAAGATGATCAGGTCATGTTTGAGCAGCCTGGAATTATGTCAACCTTTGCCATTCCAGGGCTGGAACTTTTGCCGGTTGAAATAAATCAATGGGTGGAAGAAGGAGATGCCCTCGAACTATGGGGGAGGGAAGTGGAGATTCGTCACTGCCCTGGGCATTGTCCTGGTAATGTGGTTTTTTGGGTTAAGGCTGAAGAAAGGTGTTTTGTGGGAGATGTCATTTTTGCAGGTAGTGTGGGTAGGAGTGATCTGCCTGGAGGGAATTTTGAGACTTTGGAAAAATCAATCCTTAGAAAAATCTATACCTTGCCGGATAGCACAGTTTTGCATCCCGGGCATGGTGAGGATACCCGGGTGGATATCGAAAAAAATTCGAATCCATTTGTTAAGGGATAATTTCCGACTCGTTTTTCAGAAGGTAAATGATCAGGATTCTTCAAGATGAAGAGGTAGGTCGGGCAGATGAATCCCGACTGATTCATTCCATTTTTAAAGATGGAGGCAGTTTGATGAAAGTTTTGGACTTCGAGCATAGAGCTGAACAGACAGAGATGGCCAAATCGGTAGCAGGTTCATTAAATACTGGTTCACATTTACTTTTCGAGGCTGGTACTGGAGTCGGAAAAAGTCTGGCTTATTTGATTCCTTCGATTTTACATGCGAAAAATCATAGCCGCCCCTGTGTGGTTGCGACTAACACAATCAATTTGCAGGAGCAGTTGCTTGAAAAAGATATTCCATCGGTCAGGAAAGTTTTTGAATCAGTGGATGAATTGCATGAATTTGCAGATTTTCGGTGTGCATTGCTTGTCGGTCGAGCAAATTATCTTTGTAGTACCCGCTTGCACAGGGCTTTGAGCGGCCAAGCAGATTTTCTAGACGGCAGTCAAAGAAAGGAGTTGGAAAGGATAGCTGAATGGGCCAATGAAGGAGCGATGGAGGGGATCCGACAAGAATTATCCCCACCTCCATCTTCTATCGTTTGGGATCAGGTAAACGCAGATTCTTCTCTATGTTCCAACAAGCGTTGCCACCCTGATCACTGTTTTTACCGAAGGGCGCGTACGCGGGTTGAGAATGCGAATCTTGTGATTGTTAATCATAGTCTGCTCTTTTCTTTATTGGGTGCAGGTTTTGGACCTGGGGACGAAGATGGAGGGGTTTTATTTGCTGATGATTTTATCATTTTTGATGAGGCACACGAAATGCCAGATGTGGCCAGTGATCATCTGGGTCTTTCAATTAGTTCGTGGGCATTGGAAACTTTTTTGAGGAGGCTCCATAACCCAAGAAAGGGAAAGGGGTTGCTGAAAAGAGTGGGTCGGTTATCCGACTTGGAGGCTGTTGAACATGCAATCCATGCGGTTGAGGATTTTTTCCAGGTTTTACATGTCGACACCCTGGGCAATAAAGATCGATCAAGACTGGTTGAGAAGGGAAGACTGCCGATGGAAGTCTTTCCCCCTTTAAGTTTGGTGCTACGAAAATTGATAGAACTCGGAGAGACTTGTGAGGATGAGACAACCAAGTTAGAAATTAAAGATCAGAGTAAGAGAATGCAGGGGTATTTGAATGGATTATCCGAAGTTTTCGATCTTAAAAACCCGGATTCTGTTTATTGGATGGAGAGAACGGGTAAAAAGAACCAAATTATTCATTTGCGTAGCGCTCCCTTAAAGGTGGCGGAGATTTTACGCGAAGAACTTTTTTCAAAGCAGTCGTCTATTGTTATGACAAGTGCGACCCTTACCCGAAGGGGAAAAGCGGATTCCTTTAGGGAAGAAGTAGGCGTAGAAGATACTGATGAAAAGCTGGTGAAATCCCCTTTTGATTATGAGAGCAATATGCAGGTCCGGATTATGTCTGACTTTCCNGAACCACAAGGAAAAGACCGTTCCATTTATTTACAGTGCTTGGTTCAATCGATATATTCCACTGCCCGTGCGATTGAAGGGGGTAGTTTGGCCTTATTTACAAATTATGCGGATCTTCAATATTGTTATCATAACCTAAAACCACTCTGGACAAAGCTAGGACGAAATGTGTACGCGCAGGGGCAGGGTTTTTCTCGCTCCGAATTAAGGGCAAAGATGATGGANGAAGGAGANGTACTTCTTTTAGGAGCAGAGAGTTTTTGGAAAGGGTTCGATGCCAAAGGCCCAAGTTTGTCGCAAGTAATTCTAACCCGTCTTCCGTTCGAGAATCCGGGGCATCCAATCATGGAGGCCAAAACGGAGCGTTTGGCAAGTGATGGTAAAAGTGCTTTTATGGAAATTACCATTCCAAAAGCAGTGATACGTTTTCGGCAGGGAATTGGAAGATTGATCCGTTCTCATACAGATGTTGGTGATCTTCTTATTCTTGATTCCCGGATCTTACATAAACGATATGGCTCACACTTTCTGGCTGAACTGTTAAATCCCAATTACGAATTGAGCCAAGTTGAAGACCTTTTTGGGGAAATTTAAGACAGGAATTGATGATCAATTTCTTTTTTTGTCAATTGACTTCAGGAGTAACTTTGTATCCTTATAGACTTTAATCTCAATTTTTATAATGCTCATTACTTCCCATGGACATAGTGATGTTGGATTCGTTCGTGAAAACAACGAGGATTCCTTTTTGGTTGATGACCATAAAGGGGTTTACTGCGTAGCCGATGGTGTCGGCGGATTACCCTTCGGCAATCTGGCGAGTCGTATGGCGGTAAAATTATTATCGGCTATGATCCACGATTCCGAGGATTGCTCCACTGCCAACGAACTTCAGCAATTATCACACCGCGTTCACCGTGATGTTGTGGAGTGCGGCCATCTAGTTGGAGGAGAGAATGGTATCGGCACAACTTTTTCGGCGATTCGTTTGCTTAGTGGGCGCTGTATATTTTCCCATGTGGGAGATTCTTCTATTTTGTACAGTGACGGAAGTGGGCTTAAAAAGATTTCGAAATGCCACACTTTGGGAGATGAGCTTATCGAGAAACATGGCCCAGAGGCAGCGAATGACATGCCTGAACATTACATGCATACCCTCACGAGATGTATGGGCCAGGATATTGATTTCGAGGTTGATATTGGAGAGCAAATACTTTCTCCGGGAGATCAAATTGTTATTTGTTCTGATGGTATCACTAACATGGTTGAGATCGGTGAGATTAATGAAATGATGATTGATTTGGAGCCGAAAGAATTTGTGCATTCTTTAATTGATGCGGCCAACCAAAATGGAGGTGTTGATAACTCCACTGCAGTAACCATCCGCGTATCCTGATCAAAAAATTAGAATGACCGATAAGATTTCGGGGCTGAAAGAAAAGCTAAAGGCCAACCCTTCCCAAATCTTTCATCGCTACAGCTTAGCTCAAGCCTACATGGATAATGAGGATTTGTCATCAGCTTGTGAAGAGTTCGAAAAGTGCCTGCTGGTTAAACCTGATTGGATGATGGCTGCCTTGTCTCTTGGGAAAGCGTATTTGGATGATGGCCAAAAAAATAGAGCTTCAGAGAAGCTTGAACTTGCACTCAAACTTGCCCGCGAGCAGAATCATGATGATCCAGCTGCTGAAGCAACTGAACTCTTGAAAGAATGCAGTTTTTCGGAATAATTTTTTATCTTTTAAGTTTCCTCCTTTAATGGGGAAAGTACTCGGTCGACTTTCTCTTGTCAGTTCCCTGACCTTATTTTCCCGTTTTTTGGGCCTAGCTCGAGATGTACTTTTTTTTGGATGCTTTGGAGCTTCTTTGGTAGGCGAAGCTTTCATTCTAGCTTTTACTTTTCCTAATCTGTTTCGTCGAATGCTTGGGGAGGGGACATTGAGTTCTGCTTTTATACCAGTTTTTACTGAAACTTTAAGGGAATCAAAAGCAAAAGCTTTGGATTTGTTAAACCAGGTGACCTCTCGCCTGTTTATTTTTCTTGGTGTGATTACATTAATTGTCAGTTTGTTCTCTTATTATGCAAGTGGCTTAGTCTGGGTTGGGGAAACTAAATGGGCCAACGGACTTTTTCTTAACAGTATTTCTTTTGGTTATGTGGTCTTGATTTGCTCTTCTGCTATTATGGTGGGGGCTTTAAATAGCACGGGCAGGTTTTTCGAGGGGGCTTTCTCTCCCATATTGCTAAATTTATGCATGATTTCTTCGATGCTATTGGGGAAATATTTCCTGAGGATGGAGATAAGCGATGTGGCGATCCTGCTATGTTTTAGTGTTTTGATTGCTGGGGTGCTGCAGCTTTTTCTACCTTGGTTGAAGTTGAAAAGTGAGATGGGTTGGCGCTGGCAAATATCAATGTCAGATACCAAAGAGATGAGCCAAATCAAAGCCCTCTTCTGGGTCGGTGCTTTGGGAGCTGCAGTTGGACAGGTTAACATTCTGATATCTCGTTTTTTGGCATATTCTCTGGAGGAGAGCGGTGGGTTGTCTTACTTATTTCTCTCATCGCGCTTAGTTGAGCTACCTCTAGGAGTTTTTGCGATTGCGATTTCGACGGTACTTTTCCCTGAAATGGCCAAGACCGCGGGAGGAGTAAACCGAGCAAAATTTTGGGAATCTGTTTGTACCGGTTTACGATTAACCGCAGGTATAACCATACCTGCGGCAATGGGTTTGGCTTTTTTGTCTGCTCCTATTCTGACTGCTCTTTTTCAATGGGGTGAATTCGGTACGGAAGAGGTGGGGCAAGCGAAAGGAATCCTCATCATATCAAGTATGGGGCTTCCTTTTTACGCGATTTCCACTTTTTTAGTAAAAGTCTATCACTCCAAAAAGAATATGAAATTGCCACTGCAGGCTGCGGTAGTGAGTATGCTTACGAATCTGTTACTAAGCTTACTTTTAATTTCTGATTATCAGGTTCATGGATTAGCTTGGGCAAATGTATTAGCAGCAGCTTTGCAGTCTGTTTACTTGGCAATACGCCTGGAGGAATTGAGGCTAAAAGAGATTCTGAGTAATAGACCTTTTTTTACCTACAGCATTATTCTCTCAACAAGTTTAATGGCTTTATTTTTATGGGTTGCAGATTATCTGTATTTAGGGCCAGTGACCAAGATTGAGTGCATAATATTTTTGCTTGTCATGATCCCTTTGAGTGTAATGGTTTATGGGAGAAGCCTGTTCTTTTTTGGCTTTCCGGAAGCGAGTTCATTAATGAACAGGTTTCGGAAGAAATGAAGATTTTCTAGTTCTCATGAAAGCATTGACAAAACATGGGGATTTGAGGAATCTTCCTACATAAATGCAAGATATTAGACCCAAAACCCAAGGCTTTACCCTGATGGAATTAATGGCAGTGATGGTAATTATTGGCATTCTTTTTGGAATTATTTTTACTGGTGCCAGCTACATCTTTAGTGCTCAGGAAGAAAAAAAAGCAGAGGCTGAGATAGAGACGATTTCATTGTCTTTAAAGCATTTCAAATCTGAACATGGAGATTTTCCGCTAGCAGATATNTCGGATACAGAAGAGCAGCGCGGAAAAATTCTTTTTATGTCCCTTTCTGGCTGGTTGGATGCAGGGGGGGAAGAAATTGAAAAGAATGAACGTGGTAAGTCTTTCTTGCCGTCCGATAGTTTTACATTGGGAAAGATGGAAGGTAGTGATATCGAATCGTACACGCTAACAGGGGATCAGTTACTTGGAGAGATTGGAGAAGAGGAAGAAATTTTTATGATGGATCCATGGGAGACACCCTATGTGTATGAATATCCCCGTTCGGATGGACACAGTGGGTATTTACTTTTTAGCAAAGGCCCTAATAGAAAATCATCTTCTTTTACTTCGGAACTCACCAGTACACCGGAGAAAGANGTAATTGATGAAGACAACATTCCCAGTACTGAACCCGGGAAATGGTAGCTTTATCCTCAGTAAGAAAATAATGAAAAATAAAAATATTAAAGGATTTACCTTAATCGAATTACTAGTAGTTATTGCCATTTTGGGAGTATTAATGGGCTTAATTGGTCCGAAGATNTTTGATCTTNTAAGTGGTTCGAAAGCAACCAAGACACAGGCCATTTTTCGATCCTGGGTGACACAGTTGTACCAATACAAAGAGCACTATAAATATTTCCCTCCATTTCTTTTAGAAAACGAAGAGGGCGACCCAGTGGAACTTTCGGAAGAAGAATCACACGCTGCTTTTATTGCTGCCTTGAAGGGGATGCAATGGGATGTGGATTCCCAATCTTGGTCGAAATTAGATGATACCATGTTAAAGGAGAATCGAAAAGCCCGGCAGTTTCATTCTTTTACAGAGGATGAGTTTGGCGAAGAAGGCTATCTTGCTGACGCTTGGGGAGGGCGTAATATTCAGATCGTGGTAGATCAAAATGGGGATGGATTGATTGAGTTGTCTTCGGAGGTGGTTACTAAAATAAAAACAGCCTTACGAAGTGAATACAATTCTGAGGCAATTGAGGAGGCGGCAGAGAAATTTAAAGTAATTCGTGATAAAGTGGGAATTTTTGTTCTTCAGGACCCCACAGGTGATACAGATTCCGAGAATGTTTTTTCTTGGGATATACAAAAGTTTCTTGCGGAATAAAAATCCTCTTTTTTAAATCATGATCCGAAGCAAACAGGGTTTTACACTCATGGAGTTACTGGTTGTGCTTGCTGTCATGGGCGTAATGATGGGTCTAATTGGGTTTAGCCTACTTGGCGGTGGAGGAAATGAGTTAGGGGCGGCTCAACGGGAACTTCTTGGGTTGGTGCAAAAGGCTCGAGCCCAAGCTGCTCTCACAGGTAAAGAGACTCGCTTAATTATATGGAATGATCCGGAAGATGAAGAGAAATATCATCGATATGTGGAAATTGTAACTGAGGATTCCAATAATTCTGATAATTGGCTAGTTGCAGGAGAAGGGGCATTCCTTACTGATGGAATTTATTTTGTACCCAGTGAAGAAAGTTNTTCTATTCAAGCCGATGGTTGGCGAGAGGACGCTTTTTCNATATGGAGCCACGAAGAAAGTGATGAGTTATTACTTGAAGCCCCTTTCAAAGGATTAAGGAAAAGTGGGGGTGAGCAGAGTTTTACTTACATGGCATTCAATGGATCAGGGAATTTGATTTGCAAGGAAGACTCTTCCGGTATTCCGCAGCCTGCCAAATTAGTACTTGCTGTAGGCGAGCCCAATCCGACCGACAGTGAAAAAGCCTTACGTTTTAATNATCCTAACTCNATTGCGGGAATTTTAATGAGAAGGTTTGGTGGTTTTGCGGTACTAGATGTAAATGATTTTAGTAAACCATGAAGTCTATTTCTGATAAAAGATCTCGAGCATTTACATTATTGGAGGTTGTCATAGCACTGGCAGTTTTCGCTTTTCTAATCGGAGGTTTATTGGGCTTTTTACCTTGGAGCGTTGAGGGCGTGAGCAAAGTGCGGGAGCAGGATATTGCTTACGGTCTTGTGGATGGAGTGCAAGTTGAACTTGATCGCATGGGTTTTTCGATGGTGGAAGCAGGAACAAAAAGACTTAATGGATTATACAATGCCTTTGACTCTCCTCGTCCTTCCTCCTCCCCGTTTGACCTTTTACTTGTTGCAAGAAGATCAGGAGGGCAGGTTGCTTATGAGCAAGTTGTGGAAAAAACTTCGTTAGCTATACTCAACGGTGATCAGCTTGAAGAGGGTTCCAATCAAGATCTTTTGACCAAGGAGATGGGGGGAGTCGTATACTTTAACCAAACTGAAAACCAAGAACCTGTTTCTTTATTCGGTTTTGAAGAAGAACATGAAAAAACTTACCCATGGTCGACAAGATGGATTCCTGAAGAAGAAAGGTACTTTCTGGTTAAGTGTTCTCAGTTTCCACTTGAGCACCGTCACCAACATCATCCGAGTAATGGTTTTTTGGGTTTACAGGTTGATATTCAATGGCCTTACAAGGTACCTGATCCTTCCTCTGATAAAGGATACCGAAGGATTCCCATGAAATATCGTAATCATTTCCGATTACCCATGGCCATCACACGCTAGGTGTAAGAAAAATGTTTAAGTATTGGTTGCTTGCGACCCGTCCAAAAACTCTGGTGGCTTCTGTTTTACCTGTAACAGCAGGTTATCTTCTGGCCTGGGATCAGTCTAAGGATGTCTCAATATTTATTGGCTTACTTTGTTTGATCTATTGTTTGTTAATTCAAATTGGGACAAATTTGGCCAACGATTATTATGATTTCATGAAAGGAGCAGATGAAAAAAGGACGAATGCCCCTGAAAGAATGGTGAGTTCAGGAATAATTAATCCAAAATCGATGCTTTTTGCCACATATCTAGTTTTATTTGCAGGTTTTGTTGTAGGTATTTTTATTATGGAGGCGGTTCATGCCAGTCGTTTATTGCTTTTGGTCGGTTTTCTAAGTTTTATTTGCGGAATAGGGTATACTGGAGGACCTTATCCTTTGGCTTACAATGGTTTGGGTGATCTTTTTGTATTAATATTCTTTGGTTTTGTCGGAGTAGAAGTAACTCATTATGTGATTGTATTATCGGCAGGGCAACCTTGGCAACCGAACTGGATTTTACCACTAGGCGTGGGTTTCGTTATAAATAACTTATTGGTTGTCAATAACTACCGAGACTATGACGAAGATAAAAAAATAGGTAAGAACACCCTGGTTGTAATTTTGGGAAAGAAATTTGGCTTATGCTTTTTTATATTTGGCGTCCTGGTTTCAACCATTTTAATACCTTTTCTAGTCCCTAGTGCT
This sequence comes from Verrucomicrobia bacterium TMED44, assembly GCA_002168015.1. GTDB lineage: Bacteria > Verrucomicrobiota > Verrucomicrobiia > Opitutales > Seribacteraceae > Seribacter. The sequence continues at coordinate 4,190 of NHCX01000065.1, read as the reverse complement.
TGGGCTACTATCTTTTTGTGCCCGCTTGGTGTTTATTCCTTTTTGATTTTACGTAAAGCATTGAATCGGAATCATTTCAATAAAGTTTTGTCACTCTGTGCCGCTACAGTATTGTTGTATACATTCTTGTTGTTGCTTGGGTATTCTTATATTTGATGTAGTTTATATTTTATGTACACACCGCAACTAAACGAGTTCCCTAAATTTAATCTAACGAATCTCTTAACCACATGTTTTGGAGTACCAGCAATTGAGCATAGAGTTTGTATTCTCATTGATTTGCCTGACCTTTCTTTGATGCAAAATTTCTCTTTTGTTAACGATGAAAACCTAAAAGTTCAAAACCATGCAGTATCTCAATTCTTAGAACCATTACGCGGATTTTCAGGATCTGAATTCAAAGTTTCGAACATTGAAATGTTTGCCTTCAAGACAACTTTTGGAAGTAATTTAGATCCTGATGATGAAGCGTCCGATGATAAAGGAAATATTCTTTCTCTTGATAGAGATATTTATCCAAACTATGACATTATTTTAGCTATCACAGACTTCTCTCTCACTGCACCACTAACCGCAAAAGCTAAAGTCCATGGTTTTCGTGGAGCCACTCTTCATGGCCTAAATGATATAATTTTAAATTCCGGACTATCTGTAGATTATAATCAAATAAGTCAGCAAGCAGAAGTATTTCGTAAAGTGCTTACAAATTCGGATAGTTTTAACATCAGTTTTGAAACACTTGGAACTTCCTACACCCTCGATATCCATTGTAACAAGCAAGAAGCTCAAAAAAGTCATGGACTTTGCCCTGAAGGAAAGCCTGATGTGGCAAACTTACCAGCTGGTGAGGTTTATTTCGTTCCCGAAGGGGCAGACGGATCTTTTCCTTTTCGGTATTCCGATGGTACTCTTGCTGAAATGGTTGTCGTGAATGGTAAAATTATTGAGGCAAAATTTTTGCGAGGAAACATTGAGAAAGTCAACTCCCGCAATCAACAACTATCTGATGATCCTGCTACTGGAATTATTGGTGAGCTTGGCTTTGGTACTCAGCTATTACCCTTTTCGGGTAAAGATATTCAGGATGAAAAAATCTTCGGGACATGCCATGTGGCCACAGGGCGAAGCGATCATCTTGGAGGAAACTTGACTCCCGATCTTTTTAATTCAAAAATGAATGCTTCCCACGATGATATTCTTTATGCACCACCGAAGACACCTGAGATTACTGTTACCAGTGTCAAAATGCATAAAAATGGCGATTCAATTGAAATCTTCTCAAGCTACGAACCCACGCCTTGGCTCCTTGATCAGATATCCACGGCTTACCCTGTGGAGTGCTTTTCAGTTTTATCTTAGCCTTTTTTTCATTTTACTGCTAACTGAGCGTGATGCACTCTGCTTTAGGAGTGCACCTACTGTGCCCCGTGCTCCCAAAGTATCCCAAGTACGCTCAGTCCCATCTTTTTCTTCCTTCTCGAAGGCTCCAAAAGCTCCATTCGCACCTAAAATCCGTTTTGCCCCCCGGGCGCCACTTCCTAAGTTCCCTCCTCGGGTAAAGCGGGTGGTTCCTCCAATGAGGCCAAAACCCGTTCGGCTCACTCCATTGGTAAATCGTGCCCCAGTTGTGCAGCGAGCTAGGCCAGTTAGAGTTGTTCCCAAAAGACGTTTTTAGAAATTTAATATTATTTTGCCGTTGGTTGTAAAAAGTTTTGCATAAATCTCGGTTTTCTAGGAGATTTTATACATGTTAGAGCATTTTCGCCCGTTTGCTCGAAAAGCCTTTTTGAAATTTACCTTAAGGCCAATTTTTTGCGTGCTGAAAATAGTGGTAGTCTTGTCTCTTTGCCATCTTAGATTGCACAGCGAACCACAACCCTATTTTTCAATTATTCATGACCCCAATGGCTCTTATCAGTTGTTGGAAAATCAATATTATAAATTCTCACGAAGCAGTGGAAGTTTTTATATAAGTGATCAAATTGGAGGATCAAATTCCTCCATCGAAGTTTTTCCCGCAAGAGCTTCGACTTCCGGTGAATATACTTTATTTAGGGCATCTAGTGATTCCTCCCGGCAATTTTATTATTTTGATCCGAGTAATCTTGATTACAATGGATCTATATCCATCGTACCTTACTTGGAGAGAGGACCTGTTGTTTCTGACAATTTAGCTATGGATGATTATTTTGGCTATCGTCTCGCTATTAACGATTGGAATGAAACAATTATAAGCTCGCCAGCTAAAAACTCTAATGATGGAGCAATTTATGTTTTTCTGACTAAACTCCTCAGAGGCTGCTGCAAAAACCGCTACCTCTTGGACTCCGCATGCAATCGCTCTCTCCAATCCGCGCATATTTGGTGTGAGGGCAGCATAGGTGTTGTTTTTGACGTCAGGCAACTGGCTGAATATTTCTTCACTACCGGCCATTTGAGGTATCCACTTGGGACTAACAAAACTGCCTACCTCGATGTAACGCAAGCCCGCCCCGGTTAAGCGATTCACTAGCTCTAACTTTGTCTCGATCCCAAGGGAAATGCTTTCATTCTGCAAACCGTCCCGCGGGCCGACCTCGACTATTCGCACTTTTTCGGGATACATAATTTGCCCTCCTTAACTGATGCGTTTCTCAAAAACTGGTATATGACGCGCAAGCGGGATGAAATAACAACGGTTTAAAGCCATCTTTTTCTGAAGAAGCATCAAATAAACGAAAGTTAGTGGCCTAACCAATTTGGTGGTCGCTTCTCTAAAAAGGCGCTCAAGCCCTCCTGCCCCTCGTCACTCACTCTTATATCAGCTATGAGATCGCATGTTCTATCAATCAAATCCTGGTCCAACGCCCTGGACTCTACCAAAGAGACCAAGGCTTTTGCCTTTTTTGCTGCTTGAGGACTGCTAGCCGAGACCATGGCAGCCATGCTGTCCAAGCGAGGATCAAGTTCTTCTTTGTCTAATACCTCACTGACTAAACCAAGCTCTTTTGCTCTGTACGCTGAAAATCGTTCCCCCGTGACGAAGTACCTCCTGGCAGCTCGGGAACCGATTGCCGGCACAACATAAGGACTTATTGTGGCAGGAATTAATCCAATCTTGACTTCGCTCAGCGCGAAGGTGGCGTCAGCTTCGGCTAGGGCTATGTCGCAGCAGCTAATAAGGCCCAGTGCCCCTCCCATTGCAGCACCCTGAATTCTGACTATTGTTGGCTGAGGCATTTGATGAAGCGTTTTAAACATTTCGCTCAGAACTTTTGCATCACGCAGATTCTCCTCATAGGAATAAGTGGCCATCTTTTTCATCCACGCAAGGTCTGCACCAGAAGAAAAATTTTTACCGAAAGAGCTCAGAATCATGACTCGCACGTTTGGATTACTTGCAATGCCAGAGAACGCATTCGTGAGATCTCGGATAATCACATCGTTGAAGGCATTGTGCTTTTGCGGATTATTCAATGTAACCCTAGCTACTCCGCTACATTCAACTTTAACTATTACTTTACTCAAATCGCATCAACTCATCTTTGATTTTATCTGAACCGAGGCAGAATCCGGCCGCCATGATCTGCCAAAGGCATTTCTTTTTCTATCTTTCATTTTTGCATACACTTAAAGTAATCTGTTTCTAGTCACATTCGAAACACACCGAATTTGGTCTCTTCGATAATCTGGTTGTGACAAACCGAAAGTGCTTGCGCGAGTATCGCTCGACTAAGAGCAGGGTCAATAATCCCATCATCCCATAATCGAGCCGACGCATAGTACGGGTGTCCTTGGTACTCATAATCATCGATTATGGGTTGTTTAATTTTTAACTCGATTTCCTTCGTCCACTTCTTGCCTTCACGTTCATATTTCTCGCGTGCTACTTGGGTCAGCACGCTCGCCGCCTGTTCTCCTCCCATGACAGAAATCCTCGCATTGGGCCACATAAATAGAAATCTTGGGTCATAAGCACGACCACACATACCATAGTTACCCGCCCCATAAGATCCACCAATAACCAAAGTCAATTTCGGCACCCTGGCTGAAGCTACCGCAGTAACCATTTTCGCCCCGTTCTTTGCAATTCCGGTATTCTCAAAGTGCTTTCCCACCATAAAGCCGACAATGTTTTGAAGAAAAAGAATCGGAGTTTTCCGCTGCGCGCAAAGCTCGATGAAGTGAGTACCTTTGATCGCTGACTCGCT
>NHCX01000064.1 GCA_002168015.1 Verrucomicrobia bacterium TMED44 | reverse complement strand
TAGATGAGGGCATGCTCCAAGTAAGCCCGCCATCTTTCGAAAAAGTTTGCAAGAGATTGAAGACTGGTGGCTTGGCTCTTTTTCCTCTATTCCTGAGGAAGCGACCGTCATCATGAAACATAGCCAAGTAATGACCAGGTTTAGATAGTTTTTCCACGCTGCCCATCACGACAATGCCACCCCAGTCGCCTGCTGAAGTTAGTGGACTCCAGGTATCTCCATCATCTTCGCTAAAGGAAATTTTTGCGGGGTAAAGACCGGACCAAAGAATCAGTCTTTTTATTCCCTTCGAGTCAATTACCCGATGAATCGTGGGTACTTCCTTGCTTGAAGCCCAATTTTCAGGAGTTGGTAGACGCTTGCTCCAGGTCAGTCCTCCATCGATGCTTTTTTTGTAGACGATTCCTCCTTTACCATGCCCTTTAGGGTAAACACAAAGGATTGTCTTCCCGTCTTCCAGTAAAACAGTGGTGGGGTGTCCCAGATACTGTCCTTTTTCGCGGTCAACAATTATCTGTCTGTCAGTTTGATCTGAGAGATCAATCAGAGGTATTGAATATCCTTTCTGAATGCTCGCAAAGCAGAATGGTGAATTTAACCCAATAAAAAGTAGAACAACGAGAAGTTTCGAGCTCATGCCACGAACAATGAAAATGATGGATCGCCATGGGGCGGACCCAAAAGGGTGAGATGATGGGCCAAGAAAATCAGTCTTTTGAAATTAAAGAAGGTATCTCTAGCAATATTTTCGAACAACCCAATCTAATGTAATGAATAATCTCATTGTAAGTTTCTTCGGTGCTGACATCTTCGTCACGGTCGTACGGATCGTCAACAAAGGGGGAGCTGCCTGCGGGTAAAAAGGTTCCAAATGATTGAACTTTTCCTCGCAGAGCGTGGCGATGAACTTTTGTGAAATCATCACTTTCATGGTCTAAAGGAATAAGCAAGTCGGCCTGAGCCAAATCAGGTAAAGTGGCGAAGCGGGAATAACCTTGCAAAACATACCCTAGTTTATCTGCATATGTTCTTAGGTTACCATCAATGGGACATTGATCGTATGCTTGGGTAACCCCGCGTGAAGAAACACGATATTTACCGAAGAAAGGGGACCGGCTAATTTTTTCCCGAAGGACTTCCCTTGCCAAGGGTGATCTGGACATACCCCTTTTGCTTAAAAATAGAATCGTGTACGAGTCATCTGATTGATAGCGATGATCAAGTGAGTTACCGGACTGTTTTGGCAAGAGAGGCTTTTGGGCATCTACCAAATTATTCGAGCTTATGGGGGAGCTCTCAGTAGGTGGAGAGTTTGGGAAGAGAGGAGAGAATTTTAATTTATTTTTGTTTGTCATGTTACCGCCAAGTTAGTGACTTAAGTATATTATTATATCTTATAGCTTTAGATACAAATTTCGAGACTATAATTGTAAGATTTATGCAAAATAGTACTGGCATAAATCATGCCGATTGAAAATTCAGTTAGGCATTTGTTCGAAAAAATTACTTATTTTTTGTTCTTAATACCTTCGTATTTGGGCCAACGATCTCCACGAAGTTACCATCCGGATCCTTAAGCATGAGAAGACAAACATCTTGCGGAAGTCCTTGGGGGAGCGTTTGAGGGCTTTGTGCATAGGCGTCATAACCATGCTTTTTTGCATTGGTGAGGACCTGATCCACATCTTTTACGAATATTGTAATGTAAGAAAAACCAGTAATAGTATGAATGAAAGGTTGCTTGATTTGACGACTGGGTTTCGAAGACGAAACCTGCATAAGTTTGAGTTTTGTTGCATATTCATCTTCTCCCAGAGTTAGAACATGGATGGTCAACGGGGTTCCATCAGTAAGACCCACTTTTTTTGGGAAGTTTCCTTTTACTTCAAATCCGTTTTTTTCAGAAAAGCCTACGACTTGCTTATAAAAATCCAGAGACTTTTCGATATCAGTGACCACGACTCCAAGATCAATAGTCTGGGAGGAAAAATTGGCTGATCCCCATGCAAAAGATGAAACCAGAAGAAGAATAGACAGATGAAGTAATCTTATGTAATAAATCATAAGTACAAATACTGTTTCTGTTTAGGAAGGTCGCAAGGAAAAGGAAGTCGGTTGTGAATTTATTTCTTGATGGATATCGGTCTAATAGATGATGATATGGTCATGAAATTTATTCTTTTCTTTTTAACAGGTCTTTCCTTTTTTCCTAATGTTCATGCCGATAAAAATAACTTTAATGTTGTTCTCATTTTTGCAGACGATCAAGGATATGGAGATTTAGGATGTTTTGGTTCCCAAAAAATTAAAACTCCTCATATCGACCAAATGGCCAAAGAAGGCCGTAGGTTTACTAGCTTTATGGTCGCTTCTCCGGTTTGCACACCTTCTCGGGCAGCTCTTTTGACTGGTTGTTACCCTAAGCGGGTTGGCATGCATCAACATGTCCTTTTTCCCAGTTCAACCAAGGGTTTGAATCCAAACGAATATACCATGGCCGACCACTTTAAATCACTTGGTTATGCCACTGCGTGCTATGGCAAGTGGCATCTCGGGCATCATCCAGAAACTTTGCCTAGGCAAAACGGGTTCGATCATTATTTCGGCATTCCATATTCTAACGATATGAATCATCCAGATAACAAAGGGAAGCCAAAGGGAGGTCCCAATGGCATGGATGTTCTTTGGAAAGATCCTCAATCGACTTTGACCAAGTGGAAAACACCCCTTATCGAAAATGAAAAAATTGTCGAATTACCTGTTGATCAAAGAACCATCACTCGCAGGTGCACAGACCGTGCAATTTCATTTATCAAGAAAAACAAAGATTCACCATTTTTTGTCTATGTGCCCCATTCGATGCCTCACATTCCACTTTATGTTCCTGATGAAATAAGAGATCCTAACCCTTTAAATGCTTACACCTGCGTGATTGAACATATTGATTCTGAAGTGGGTAGGATTTTAAACACTCTTAGAGATCTCAAACTCGATAAAAATACAATAGTAATTTACACTACAGACAATGGACCGTGGCTTCCATTTAAACATCATGGTGGGTCAGCTGGACCATTAAGGGAAGGCAAGGGCACAACCTTTGAAGGTGGGCAACGAGTCCCTTGTGTGATGTGGGCACCATCCCTCATCCCCGCGGGAACGGAATGTGATCAATTGATGGGTACGATTGATTTACTTCCGAGCTTAGCTGCGATTACCAAGAAAAATCTGCCCAAAGACAGAAAGATTGATGGACTTGATGCATCTAACCTGATGCTCGGCAAGGGAAAGTCTCCAAGGAAGTCTTTCCTTCATTACACATCAAGGGGAGAGTTGGAAGGCATCCGTTCTAAAGATTGGAAGCTTTTAAGAAAAAAATCCCGCAACAAAAATCAGCAAGAAACGATCATGCTCTTTGACTTGGCGAATGACTTGGGTGAACAAAATAATCTTGCCGACCAACAACCAGCAGTTGTAGCTAGGTTATCGGATGAGATGAAAGCTTTGGATCAGGAGATAGAGGCAAATGCACGCCAGCCATGGTTTAAAAAGTAGTCCCGGGCTTATCTTAAAATATCAACAGCTTTTCTGACTGCCACTACAAATTGAGAGGCTTCTTCTTGGGTATTGTAAAGAGCAAAAGAAGCTCGTGCGGTGGCACTCACTCCAAGGGATTTCATCAAAGGTTGGCAGCAATGATGTCCTGTCCGAATGGCAATGCCTTGTGCATCTAAAAAGGTAGCAAGGTCAAGGGAATGAACCCCGTCAATTGTGAATGAAAATACAGCAGCCTTTCCTGTGGTGATGCCATGCTCCTTAAAACCATCAATTTCAGAAAGTCCATGACTTGCAATCTCAAGAAGTTTTGATTCATGTTTTACAATGTCTTGGATATCGAATTGATCTAGATATTCTACGGCTTTGGCTAGTCCAATTGCTCCGGCAACATTAGGTGTGCCGGCTTCAAACTTTTGGGGTGCAGGGGCATAGGTTGTGCCTTCAAAACTAACTTCGTCAATCATATCGCCACCACCTTGGTAAGGAGGCATCTTTTCCAAGGCTTCGGTTTTCCCCAGAACCACACCAATACCCATGGGACCGTAGATCTTATGACCCGAAAAAGTAAAAAAGTCGCAGTCGACTTTTTGAAAGTCAAACTTTTGGTGTGGAACACATTGGGCACCGTCAATAACAGTTTTCACTCCCGAGCGTCTAGCTTCTGAAACAATTTTTTCGATAGGATTGACCGTACCCAGAGTATTTGAAACGGCGGTGATTGCGATGAGCTTGACAGATTTTCGATTGAGATTATCGAAGAGCCATTTTTGGTCTAATGAACCGTCTGATAGAGTAGGGCAGACTAAAATACGAGCACCCACTCTATGGCATATCATCTGCCAAGGTACTATATTTGCATGATGTTCCATCTCACTGAGAATCATTTCATCTCCCTGACCTAAAACAAGCGGACCATAAGACTGAGCTATCAAGTTTAGCCCCTCAGTAGCACCTCTTACAAAAAGAGTTTGTTTTTCAGTGGCATTAAATTTTTCGCTAATTACCCTTCTTGCTTCGTGATAGAGATTTTCTGAATCTTCGGCTAGTTCATAAATTCCCCGATGAACATTGGAGTTAGAAGTGCTATAGTAGCCACTTATCGCATCAATCACGCAAGTGGGTTTTTGGGATGTAGCAGCGTTATCTAAGAAAACAAGGGGCTTACCTCTGTTTTTTCTGTTTAATACAGGGAAATCAGATCTGATATTATCGATGTGAAACTCGCGATATTCCATTTGCGATCATAATGTAATGGCTAGGGGATAACGCAAATTATACTTTTCAAATGTACTGGAAAAAGGAAATAACTAATTAATAACAAATTACCCAAAAATAGGGGGATAAAATTCCATTAAAATAGAATTTTTGCATTTGGTAAAGATGCTCGCAAGGATTCAACACCTTTTTCTGTAACTTTAGACCCCCACAAATAAACTTCATTGAGAGTTTTGAGGGATGCTAGGATTTTCAGACCTTGATCGGAGACTTTTGTTTCGGAAAGATTAATGTAAGTGAGGTGTTGAAGAGAGGAAAGAGACTTTAGACCGTTATCAGAAACGATGGTGCTTCTGGCACTAAGCCAAGTTAAATGTTGCATTCCTCCAGCAGCACGCATCGCTACATCCGTCATTTTTGTTCGGGAAAAATCAAGGTGAGATATATTATTTTTGATATTACCTAAAGCACCAAGAGCTGAGTCATCAATTTCACCTGCAAAAGATGAAAATTCTGCACGCAGGAGGGGATTTCTTTCAGAAAGTTGGGTAACCAATGCGTATGTCTTTTGTGCTGCCTGTATTTGGGTTTTCGAGGGAACGCTCACTCTTTTGGCAAGCATATCCAAAACGGATGTCTTTGCGTCAACCGTACCTGTTGCAAGTTCTTTTTTCTCTTTAGGTTTTGGGGCAGCATTAGGGTCCGCTGCTTCGGCTGCAGGCTGTTCGCCTGCTCCTTCAAGAATCCATCGTTTGATCATGGTCCTCTCATCTTCGGTAAGGGGGTCTCCTTTGGGAGGCATAAGTTCAGGGTCATCATCGGGCAGGACAACCACTTGGTAAAGTGTGCTAACAGTTGGGTCTCCCGCCGTGACGATTGTTCCATCGAGGTTGCCTTTGATCACCATTTCATAAGTATCGAGTTGGAGACCAGCTCTAGGTTTAATGGTCCGCCCGTTTTTCACATAGGGCTCGCCATGACAATCCAAGCATCTTTTTTCTAGAAGAGGTAAGATATGGTTAGTAAAACTAACGGGCTCATCAGGGGCAGGGATTCCTCCCTGAGTAGCAGATACACTGTTTTTAGAGGGTTGGGCACCTTCTTCAATCCACCTTTTTATTACATCTTTTTGCTCTTGATCCATCGGGCCACCTTTAGGCGGCATGAATAAATCGTTATCTTCTGGGAGGTTCAAAACAGAGTACAGTCGACTTTTCTCCAAGTCATTAGGAACGATTACGGGACCGTCGAGATTTCCCTTCATCACTTCAGAGAATGAATCAAATCGTAGACTTGCTTTGGGATTTACTAAACGACCNGATCGNTCAAAGGGTGCATGATGACAACTGTTACATCTTTCTTCAAGGATGGGTAAAACATGGCGGTCAAAATCAATCGCTTCACCCGCTTTTGGTTTAGATCCTTGGATTTTAGCTAAAGCTTCATCTGGGCTTACCCCGAGTGGAACCACCACATGAGCAAAAAACGAGCCTGGTCGGAAGGTTTGCTTCTTTTTTGGAGGTGCTTTGTGAATGGTATCATCCTTGTCAGCTTCATCTTTGGTATCCTCCGATGACGAAGTTTTGGCNACGGTTGCGGGTGCGACCTTACCGGAAGGCTTTTCGGTAGCCCCTTCCAAGATCCATCTGCGAAAAAGGTCGATTTGATNNGCGGTTAAGGGGTCGCCCTTTGGAGGCATGATCATATCATCATCAGGTGGCAGGGTAATGACCTCAAAAAGTATACTCGCATCAGTATCACCTGCCTCGATGATTGGTCCGCCATCGTTTCCCTTCATTACCCATTCGTAAGTATCAAATCGTAATCCTGCTTTTGGATTTTTGGTCCTACCATTTTCTTCGTACGGGGCTTTATGACAGTCATTACACCGTTGTTGTAGAATAGGCATGATTTCTGAATGAAAATCGACCCCTTTCGCACCAGTAGTCGGAGCAGTGGGTTGAGGAGCAGGTCTGCCTTTCGAAATTCTCTTTGCCTTGACCCCTTCAACCAAATAAGCCTTGTCCGTATTGGACAAGGCATTAAATGGAACTTGAAAAAGCTGGCCAGATTTATTTGTCAGAATGAAGGTCTGACCTTCATAACCAACAACTTTACCTTCAAAGGACTTTCCGCTAGGTGTTTTAAAGACACGAAACGGTTCTTCGGCTTGGAGCGATGAGAAAAGGAATGTGACAATAAATAGTGAAAGAAATCCTTTTCCCATCATTTCATTTCAGTTAGGCAAGGACGTCGAAAAGAGGCTCTCCATTATGAGCGATCGTAAATGGACGACCGGANGGAGAGTATTGGACATCTTTGAGAGGAAGACCGAGAGCATATGCAATCGTGGCATTAAGATCCTCTGGTTTGATTGGTTTACCAGCAATTGGTGAGCGACCTGTTTCGTCTACATCACCGTACATTACGCCACCCTTGATTCCTCCTCCGGCAAGGANTGCGGAGAAACAATAAGGCCAGTGGTCACGACCATCTCGTCCGTTAGGAACAGGAGTACGACCAAATTCAGAAGTAAGAACAACAAGAGTTTCCTTGAGAAGACCACGCATTTCGAGATCCAGCAAAAGTCCGCTAAGGGCTTTATCGATATCCACGCAATTGTTGGCAACCCTATTAAAGTTATCATCATGAGTATCCCAGCCACCTCTAGTAACCTCGACATATCGAACTTTATGCTCGATCAATCTGCGTGCAAGTAAGCAACCTTGTCCGAAATTGGTCTCTCCATAAAGTTCTTTCATGGAATCCGGCTCTTTATTGATATCGAAAGCATTTAAATCCTCACTCTTCATGAGCTTGACTGCATCACGATAAAGATCAGAATAAGCACGGACTTGCTTCTGCGGATATTCAGCAGTGAAGTTGACATTAAGCTTTTCGGCCGCGGCAATGCGGTTTTGGAACATTGAGTCATCCAAGTACGAAGCCATTTTGCTATTAGCCAAACCTTGCCCGGGGCGACCGATAGGCAAGGCACCATATTTAGCTTCGAGGAATCCGGCTCCGCCACCACCACCACCAATTTTTACATTCATTGGGATTGTGCGGTTGATTTGTCCGGAAAGTTTGGCAACCCAAGACCCAAAAGTTGGGTGTACAATCGTACCTCTTTGCAGGTAACTGGTATGCATCAGATAACTAGCTTGTTGGTGAGCCCCCTGGCTTGATACCATAGTTTTAATGATCGATGCATTATGCATGTGTTGTGCAGTCAACGGAAGATTTTCCGATAATACCACCCCATCCGCACTGGTTGGGATCGCTTTGACATCATGCATGAGCTTTGGGTTATCGATTTGGGGGGCGAAAGTATCTAAGTGAGACATAGCCCCTGTCATGTTAAGATAAATAACATGCCGTGCAGCGGCAGGACGGGCTCCAGGTGTAAGTGCCTTGACGCTGTCGTGGATGTAAGAACCAGCCATGGGCATAAGTCCTACCCCAAGACAAGCCTTGGCAGCGTGGGCAATAAATTCTCTACGACCATATTCGTCTATGTTTTGGGAATTAGTCATCATAGTTTAGTTCTCCTCTATATACTTTGTTAGATTGATTGTTACAAATTTAGTATTTTAAAATTAATTTACAAAAAGAAATTCATGGCTGTTAACAAGCACCCAAACTATATCTTTGTAAAAATTATCACCTGATTTTTGCAGAGCTTCTTTAATATTTCTTGTCTCTTTTGCATCGGGTTTACGATTAAGAATACTTAAAAATGCAGTTTCGATTTGATCTTCTTTGCTGCCAGCGTTCTTAACATTGTTTAGCACAATCGCGTCTTTCTTTTTAAGAATTTTTTCTTCCACATATCCGTTGAGGAGATTGAGAACCTGAGTTACCGAAGCCTGTTTATGGCTATTTTCAATTTGTTCCCTGTCGGAACCGCCAAATTCTCTTACCAGGTGACCATTTTGGACAGGGGAGGAGAGCTCGGAAGCACGAACTGAATTGGGATCGCGTACATAATTAGCAGTGGATGCTGAGGATGTAGAAGATGGAGCNGAAGGATTTGCTTTNGCTGCCATATTACGTTTGTGCTGATTNAAGCAGGACTGGCAACAAAANCCGACTGTTTCACCATCTTCATTCAATGCTAATAAAGATGGATCGATCGCACGACCTGGTTTGATTGGGCAGTCCGTGTTTATTGGNTCACTTAATTTCATAGCCATTGCTTCACCTTGCATAGTTGCACCACCTGCGGGTGCTTCAGCAAGGAGAGTATTTAAGGCTGTGACCATTTCGGCTCTTTCTTTAATGGTTGGCTGAAGTTGTCTATTAGAAGGTGGCATTTCCTTTTTCTCCAAAGCTGATGCAAACATTTTCAACATCGAAGCATTTCCAGCGAGTCTTCCGGGATCATCATGATATTGCTCGATGTTTACATCTCCGCGGGACTTACCGGAATCATGACATGACATGCAGTACAGGTCGGCATACTTCATGACGACATCCATAGAGCCNTTTTGTTTGGCATTAAGCTCCATTTTAGGCATGTTATTAGCTGGTCGGGCAGGGGCTTGAGCATTCGGGTCGAGCCCTGTTCTTCGCATGACTTCCGCGAAAAGTTCATCCCCGGTCATCGCGGTGTATTTTACGAAATTGTCGTATCCGCCGTGGGGTTTTCTGCGCTTACGGTTATCAATATTTGGGTATGCTAAGGTAACCAAAGAATCCCAAATTTGCTCACCGCTCATTCTTTCAAGAATGGGTCCCTGATAGAAATAGGGAACACTGTTACGGGTTGGATCCTGAGGATAAGGACCTGCAACCACCCATTTCACTTCTGGTGGCATAATTGTGTCCTTGGCATCTCTTGACATAACTTCTCTAGTGGGTGCCTGTCTTTGGAAAGTTTGCGTATTATATAAAATGCGAAGGAACTCTTTTAAGTCATAATCTAAGGCAACCATTACTTTTTCAAGATGAAGTTGTAACTCTGGATGTGTTGCCATCGTATCATCAAACATGTTGTCGAGAGGTTCGATCAGGGCCATTCCGAAAACTTCTTTCCAAAGGCGACTGACAATGACCGTGGTGAAGCGTGGATTGGCCTCAGAGGCTACCCAGTTAGCGTAAGACGCACGGGAACCTTTTGCCTGAAAATTTGCATCGAGTTCCGTAGCTAAACCAAAGATTGTTTTAGCCTTAAGTTCCTCTCCAGGTCGGGCGTTATCATACTGGTAGTCATTGGGAAGTTTAATTTTTCCACGCCCCATGCTTTCCAAACCAACTTGAACAAGATCTGAAATGTTACGGGCAGCATCACGAAGATTGCGTGCTTCCCGAGGTTTTTCCATTTGTTCTAATCGTCTTTGCTCTGTTCGNNCNNNACGNTCTTAGAGCGTTCAAGTTTTCGGCTCCACGTCGGCGTAAATTACCTGAACCTTCGGTATAAGCAGCCATTTCGTAAAATTGCTTTTGTGTCCAACGATCAAAAGGATGATCGTGACATTGGGCACATTCTAAACTCGTCCCTAAGAAAATACGAACGGTGTTAGACATATTGTCCAACTGCATACCTTGATCTCTCAGAAAGTATCCGACACCACCGTTGCCTTTTTCCCAATAAGGACCGCTTGAGGAAAGCATCTCCTTGATCCATTCGTCATAGGGACGATTCATTGCGATAAACTCACGAATGTAATCGACAAAAGGAACTCCTGACATACGGTTTCCTAAATTGTCCTTAGCTCGAAGAATATCTGCCCAGAAGTGAAACCAATGACTAACATAACCTTCGGTGAGTAAAAGACTATCAACAAGACGGGTCCGCTTAGATGAACGATCACGGTCAGTGAGAAAAGCGACGGATTCGGAGTAGGTTGGAATACGTCCGATAATCTTCAAGTATGTCCTGCGAAGAAAGGTTTCGTCAGAAGTTATTTTGTTGGGTCTTTGATTGTAAGAGCGTAATTTTGCATCAATAATACTATCGATATATTTCGCATTAGTCATTAACGCACTTTTGGAAAGCGGACGTTGGAATTTTGGCAGTGCGTCGTGGTTGGGAGGAAAGTTGTTTTTAACAAAAGCTTGGTCGTCCTCGGTGAAAACATCGAGATTAATTCTAAATAATTGTAAATCTTTGGACCGCTTGAGAAGGACATCTCCATCTTCAAAATACTTCTCGATCGACCCGCGAATTACTTGACCATTCTTGGAGCGGAAGTCGCGTTCAGCGAANCCAAAAACATGAGATGCTAGAATTAAAAAAGAAGAGAGAAAATAAATAATTCTATTCATATGCATAATTTGGAGATTAGCAGGTGAGGATGCAACGCTTTTTTAACAAATAGATTAAAAAAACACATAGCTTGAACATCATTTACAAGGGAAGGCACACCTTATATACCTAACTATCTGAGAATGTGACAAAATTAATTGAATAATTTTAAATAATTTTTTGAGTGAAAAAATTGTTTCCTAAAGGCCAAGATACATGATCTATGATTTGCATTGATCATAGGCACAATATAATGCGACATGAGCAATAGGAACGGTTATGAGGACTCCGATACCCAGCAATAGGAATCCAGAAAAGGCTAAAAGGGCGAGAATGATTATCAGGAGTATGATTTTAAAATAATTCCCTTTGGCCAGTCGTTTAGATTCTTTCATTGCTTTAAAGAGGGAAAGACCAGGTTTGTCTCCTTGTAAGCAAGGAGTGTATGCCCACATGCAAGTAAGGATAACTCCTGGAATGATGAAGCAAAGATATCCAATTAAAATTAGGATTCCCACAAATATCGGACCGATAATTTTGCCAACAGCATAAGAGAAATCAAATAATTCACCAAATGCCATTTTTTTCCCATTTGTTCGAAAATTTCGTACACAAGTGTAAAAGTTAACTCCCAGTAAAGGAATCATGAGGTTAACTACGGGAATACCCCCAATAAGCCCTACTATTATAAGCCATGCTGTTGAACAGAGTGCATTATTTTTATAAAAGGTAAATGCTTCTCCTAAAGCCTGGCTAATGTTGATAGTACCCGAATTATTTTTTTTTGAGTGGATTGGTGTATCGTCGATTTGCTTTACTTGCTCTTGTGGCATTCTTGAGGTCAGGGATGGCTTAGGTTCTGACCATGAAGTGGGAACTTTAGGTTGTGAGGTCAGTCCAAGCCCCAAATTTGCAAAAGTATCCTCATGCAAGGCTTCCCAATTTGCCATGCCCTGCATCCAACCTAACGTCTCAGGAGAAACTTGGTTAGTTGACAGCATTTGATTCACGGCTTCTACACTGTAAGGACCTGCCTGCTGATTGTTGAGATTTAGATAAACTTGACTCATCTGGTGATTAAAACCTCCCCTAGAGTTAAAATTGTCAAGCGAAGAAAGCAGCAAAGCACGTTGCCATTTGTTCATTTTAAAGCATTAATTATTTCTAAGATGACTCAATACTTCATCAAAATCTGCTTACCTCTTTCGTTTTTTCTGTTCATTTCTTGCGATTCGGACACCCACACTGACTCCAATCATTCGTCCTTATCGGATCATTTGTCTTCTCACTACAAACTTGGAGAATATGTTGGTGCAGAAACCTGTGCAGAATGCCATCAGGAATCTCATGAAAAGTGGATGCAGTCCCATCACTTTCATGCCATGGAGTTACCTACAAAGGAAACCGTTCGGGCAGATTTTAATAATTCAACCTTCGAAAACTATGGAATTACTACGAGATTCTTTCAGGAAAATGATAAATATCTCGTGGAGACAGAAAATCAATTGGGCAAAATGGAAGTATTCGAAGTGGCCTACACTTTCGGATGGGAACCTCTACAGCAGTATTTGATTAAATTTCCTGACGGACGAATGCAGGTCTTGCCCACATGCTGGGATGTTAAGAAAAAACAATGGTATCACCTCTATCCTGATGAACATATTGCCCCCGAAGATCCGCTTTTCTGGACCCGTTCCATGCAAAACTGGGATCACATGTGTGCGGATTGCCACTCGACTAATCTTCGCAAACAATTTGACGATTCCTCCCAAACCTTTTCCACGGCTTATTCCGAGATGAATGTGGCCTGTGAATCCTGTCATGGTCCCGGCCGGGAGCATGTCGAGCTTGCCCGTGCCAATGAGGGTTGGGATGGNTTAAGTCATTTTGGTCTCGCTGATGTGAACAGCAGCAATGTTGCTCAAATTGAATCTTGTGCCAAATGCCATGCCCGGCGAGGCTTTGTTCACCCAGGCCATCATGCCAATGACTCTTTTCTCGATCACTTCCTGCCAGAAGTCGTGCAGCCCTGGTCGCCAGACATGCAAGTGCCAACTTATCATGTGGATGGCCAGATTGATGATGAAGTGTATGTGTATGGATCGTATGTACAAAGCAAGATGTATCATCAAGGCATAGGTTGCGTGGATTGTCATGACCCCCACACTGTAAAGCTGCACAGTTACACCAACCANCTTTGTACACGTTGCCATGTNCCCAACGATAATAATCCGACTGGTTTTGACACCCCTGATCATCATTTCCATCAGTCCGGCACCAAAGGAGCCCAATGCGTCGAGTGCCATATGCCTCATAAGACCTACATGGGNATAGATGATCGCCGGGATCACAGCATACGGGTTCCGCGTCCCGATCATACAGTTAATTTTGGTACGCCCAATGCCTGTAATCAATGCCATAAGGATAAAGATGCCAAGTGGGCGGCTGATGCAGTGGTAAAGTACAAAGGAGCGGAGCGTCCCAAAGATGTCCGACACCCAGCGGCCTTTCATGCTTTTCGAACGGGAAAACCGGAAGCCGAACAGCTNCTTCTGGAAACCTGCCGGGATCCAGAATCACCNGCATTTACCCGAGCGGGAGCGATGTTGGCTCTGCGTCGCTTCATCAGTGAAGCGAGTTATGATGAAGCCCGAAAAAACCTCGATGCCAATGATTCCGTAGTGCGNGTTGCAGCGATTTCGAAACTTGAGGATTTACCCGATGTCGATGCCCACCGCGACCTGATCACCCTGCTTAATGACCCTGTCCGTTCCGTCCGTACCGAAGCAGCCCGTATTCTTGCCCGGGTTCCGGAAACGCTCTTTTCGCCTGAAGAGCTTGAACTTTTTCAGCAGGTTTTTGGTGAGCTCGAACTCAGATACACCAGCAACTTGGATCGCCCCGAGTCTCATCTTTCTCTGGGCATTCTTTCTGAAAATCGTAACCAACCGGAAAAAGCGGAGAAACATTACCGAAAGGCAATTCGGCGGGAGGGTACTTATGTGCCAGCCCGCATGAACCTGGCAACCCTGCTAAGCCGAAGGGGGAAAAACAAGGAGGCTGAGAAAATCCTTAATGAAGCTGTTGAATTGCAACCCACCTGGGGGCAAGTTCATTATTCCTTGGGNCTTCTTCTCGCAGAGGATCGTAACCGCCTGCCTGAAGCGATCCGTTCTCTTGAACGGGCCTCTGCTTATTGGAAAGATAACCCCCGACTGTTCAATAACCTAGCCATCGCCTACTGGCAGAGTGATAAGATTGACGACGCCATAAACACTTTTCTTCAGGCCATCCGTCTTCAGCCTGATAATCCTGAATTTTTACAGAATGTAGTTCAGTTACTGGTTCAACGGGAGCGATGGGTAGATGCTCTTCCCTATGCCCGTTCCATGGTTCGCCTCCTTCCAACAAATCCTCAGGCACAAGCTTTTCTTGCTCAAATCGAACGAAAGGCCCAAGCTCAGTAATAATCCTATCAAACCCGGTATGAATTTTGGGTTTGCTTTGCCCCCATATCCAATAAAGCATGTTGCAGGGGGGCATTCTCAGGTGCCGCATTCACAAAGAAATAAGCTGGACGAACGGATGGAATGGGTCGCAGTGGATCATTTTGCTCCTTGACCACTTGTATGACCTGACAATAAATCTCGGAGTTTTGACCAGATAAATTTACACCAATTGCATTTTCGTTGGTAAGGTAAACGGATCCAATTGTCAGACCCAAGCACTCCACCAACCACCATGCTCGATATGGATGGCTTTTTACAAATTGATCATGTTTTTCGAGGGTAGGAAGTTCTTCATGTGATATGGAATACTCCCTTTTTGTTAGTAGTTGGTAAAGGATGGATATCTGTTCATCTGTCCCCTCTATTTTTACCAGGGAAATCTTGCCGGTATCCACTGCCTCATTCTTTGCCCTCCACTGCAACATGGGAAAAGTTGCCTTGAATCTCGCAAACTTTCCATCTTCAAATGGGAATTTCCTTAAGGACATCGTCACAAGTAAAATTCCCTTTCCTTTTCGTTTTAGGATACGGTCCCGTTCCGGGGTAAATTCATACCCATGCAGACGGTGCAGGTCGATGACCCCGGTATTAAAATAAAGCATCTCCGCATCAATCCGTTCGATGTTCAGATCGGTGAAGCAAAAGCGGTAAAAGAAGGGTGGAACCAGTCCGCCGAGCCCTGCATGCTCTTCTTCTCCTACATAAAACCCCCATGATGCAGTTTTAGTCACAGGATTATATTCACTCAGGCTGATGTATCCGATTGGCTGGTTCTGATAAACAATCAACCAGTGATAAAAATTCGCCCGCTCCCGACAGGAAATAATCCACTGCTGTTGCCCCTCAACCCCGTGCTCCACATCCGTCTTCATATATTTGGCAACCCGTGGAGAAGTGCGCCAATCCAAAATCATCTGGGCATCCTTGGTTTCTATTTCTCGGAAAGTAAACATGCTTGGTTGGCAATTAGCTTCTTTTATGCCGATGCCCCACTTCTACTTTTTCTACGATAATTTTTCGGGGAATCATGTGGCTTTGCAGATGCTTGGTTAGATGTTTTTTGAATGCATACTTATCAAAACGATCGGCCCCTGCAGGCTCAACAATGATTTCCGCATGTTGCCCGGTAATGGGATTATCTTTTGCATAGACTTTTACCAAGGACACATATTCATGTAAGAGGGCTACCCGCTCGACTTCTGATGCCATAAATTTCAGACCTCCTACATTGATGACCTCTGATGTCCTTCCAACCACTTTGTAAAATTCGTTCCTTTCCTCGACCACATCCTTCGTGTCATACCATCCGTCTTTATCAAAAGGAGATGGTGCATTCAGATATCCCAGCATTCGATTGGCGGAGCGGATATGTAACACTCCATCCACAGTCTTGGTTTCTACGCCTTCCCCTCCCACCTTCATAAATAAGCTCTGTCGATCCTCTGACTTTACCCGCACAATTCCCAGTTCTGACATACCGAAGGTCTGGCGGAAATCAACTTCCGGTAGAAGTGTGCACAATTGATCGAGAGTAGGCTGGTCCATTCTTTCGGTGCCATAAGTGATGATTCGTAAACTTTCAGGTACTTTGTCCGGAATCAATCCGCTCATCAGCATCATCCGTAAAAAAGTCGGAGTGGTCGGTAAGACTTCCACACCATGCTCTTTACAGCTTGCCAGAATTCCTTCGACTGAACGGTCTTCCGGGGCCACCACTACGCCGCGGTTAAACAGGGTGTGCAGTAAGGTGTTCATTCCCCCGATATGGTCAAAGAGCAAGAAGTTGATTGTCCGCAGGGTAGGGCGGGGAGTTTCAAAGCGTTTAAGAAAATAGCTGAAGTCATGAAGGATTGCTTTGGGCCTTCCCGTTGTCCCGGTGGAGAAAAGCACAAGTCCGGCATTCCCACGCTTTCGTAAATCTTCAATCATCGGATGGGCCTGACCCGTTTCCCTTCTCTTTATAAGGCTGTCCTTGATCACTATATCGACCCGTGCAGATTCAAAGAAATACTCATGATCCTCAGCCGTTTCCACAGTTAGGGGAACGATAATCACGCCCAGGTCAATCAATCGCAGCAGGGTCAAAATAGAGGGCGGATTAAAATCTCCAACCAAGGCGACCACATCCCCTGTTTTGATTGCTGATAAATCAACAGGATCCTGTGCTGAAATTTCCGCAAAACTTAGCTGCCCGGTCGGATGGATCAAAAAAGGATCACTCGAATTCTCCCATTTTGTGGTCAGTTTTTCGAGCAGGTTCAACTATACTCCTCCCACATGCATGGTTTGCCCACTAAGCGAGCTGGATTTTGGGCTAACAAGGAATTCGCACAGGTCACATACATCCCCGGGCCGGAAAATTTTGGGCAGCACCTGTTGGGAAACAATTGCCTCAATTTGCTCATCACTCACACCCTTTAGTAAATCGGTTTTAATCGGGCCGGGGGCTACGCAGTTTACTCTTATATCAAAGTCGGCCATCTCCCTTGCAAACGCACGGGAAAATCCCTCCACCCCCGCCTTACTTGCGGCATAGATCGATTCTCCTTTTAATCCCAGAGCCACCGCGATGGTGGAGAAATTAATTATGCTTCCACTTTTCCTACGGATCATCAACGGGGCAAATAATTGACAGCAATGGATCGTGCCCACCAGGTTGGTCTGAATCAGCTTTTGGGTCATACTTGGAGGAGTTGTCA
>NHCX01000063.1 GCA_002168015.1 Verrucomicrobia bacterium TMED44 | reverse complement strand
GGCTCCCGCCACTCTACTTGGCAAAAAAAATTCCTTTAAAGTTGGGGTGATCGGATCAACGGGACGGGGAAACTATGGTCATGGCTTGGATATTGCATGGAGAAATGTAGCGGACGCTCAGGTTGTGGCGGTCGCGGACGATCATCATCGAGGACGGTCCTCCGCATTAAAGCGTTTGGGTTGTAAGAAAGGATATCAGGATTACCGCAAAATGCTGGAGACTGAAAAGCCCGATTTTATTTCGATCTGTCCAAGGCATGCCGACCAACGGGTTCCAATGATTGAAGCTGCCTGTGAATTCGGTGTGAAAGGAATCTATGTTGAAAAACCATTTGCCCGGACTCTGGAAGAATGTGACCGAATTAAGAAGGCTTGCGACTCAACTGGGGTAATGGTCGCCGTTGCCCACCGCAACCGCTACCACCCTGCCCTGCCGGTGGTAAAAAAAATAATCGAAAAGGGGGGTATTGGAAAAGTGGTGGCTTTGCGGGGCCGGGGTAAAGAGGATCACCGTGGAGGTGGAGAGGATCTTTGGGTGCTGGGAACTCATGTTTTTGATCTGGTGGATGCAATCGCAGGGAATCCGTCAACTTGCTCAGCCGAGTTACGCATCCATGGAAGGTTGGTCGAAGGCAAGGATGTGAAGCCTGGAAACGAGGGCCTTGGCCCCCTTGCCGGGGATGAAGTTCATGCCCGGTGGAAAATGGAAAACGGATGGAATACCACCTTTGACAGTGTTCGTGACCATGGATCGAAATCAGCCAGCTTTGGACTTCAAATCATTGGGAACGAAGGCATGATTGATTTACGATGTGATCGCGAACCTCTGGCTCATATTCATGAGGGTTGCCCCTGGCTCCCCACTGCCAACTCCATTCATTGGGTACCCATTAGTTCCAATGGAATCAACCAACCTGAAACAGAACTAATCCGCAAAACGGTCCACAATCACCAGTCCGCCCTGCTCGATTTGACGGAGAGCGTACAAAACAGCCATTCCCCCAAGTGCGGATTAAAAGAAGGTATGGCCACGGTTCGTTTTGTTCAGTCCGTGTTTGCCTCCCACTTAGCGAATGGAAAATCCATTGGATTTCCCCTGCAAATGAGAAAGCATCCTTTATCCGCCCTGTAAGAAAACTTTTTATCTTACGATTTTCGGGCTATTTAGTAAAAGATTACAAAAAATCAATTGCGGTAATCGCCTTCTTTCATCAGAAACAATCATTCTATTGGGATGGAAATTAAATAATGCCGACGATTGAAAAAGACTTGTGGTACAAAATCAAGGATGGAGACTCCTCCGCCTTAGGTGAATTGTATGATGGATTCGCCGGTGCGATGTTCTCTCTTTCCCTCGAAATTCTCGGCGACCGGTGGGAAGCCGAAGAGGTCATTCAGGATATCTTTGCTTTTTTATGGAGAAAGCCGGAATCCTATGCCCCTGATAAGGGAAAATTCAGTAGCTGGCTGCTTGTACTTACACGCAACCGCAGTATCGACCGTTTCCGTTCGCGCAAAAGAAGACTGGATCATGGGGAATCCGATGAAATTCTTTCTGGAAGGGAAGATCAGAATGCATCAGATGGGGCAGTCGAAGCAACCGTCAGTGATGAGCGCAGTCACTTGAAAAAAGCTTTTTCCAAGCTACCCCCTGAACAAAGTAAAGTTCTTGAACTGTCCTACTTTCGAGGACTTAACCATGAGGAAATATCAAAATTACTCGATTTGTCTCTCGGTACCGTAAAATCAAGGATCCGCTTGGGTATTGAAAAGTTACGTCATACATTATCCACTTTACGAACATGATCGTCCTTGCTAATGAAATTTTTAACATACACAGCCCAAAAGTCCCCTCCTAAGCTTGTGATGCCTTGTAATCCCACTATTCTGTAAATTTTTGGAAACCTTAAAACAACAAGCCCTCGATTACACCCTCGGTGTTTTACCCAAGGAGGAATCCCTTCTCTTTGAGGCTCAACTTGAAGAAGATGAGGATGCGCAAATGTACCTGGTCGAAGCTCAAGAAGATTGTGCCAATCTTTCTCTGACCGCCAACCCGGCGATCCTGGGAAACGAAGTTCGTACCCGGGTCATGGAATATTGTGAACCCCGCATGGATTTCGAACCATTTTTAAACTGCGTCGAAATGGAACGGTTGCGTGGCAGTTTTTCTCCCAATGAAAACCGATATCAGGGGGGTGGTCTTTCGGTTGATCTTAGTGATATTCAAGTTGGGGCAATCAAGGATAATGTACGGACAAATTACGACAACCTCTTACAGCTTCTTCCCCTACTTTCAGGAAAATCGAAAGCAGCAGCCGGTGAGTTTTCCGAGCTTCAAAAAACTCTCCGGTCCACTCCATCCTTTAACTCAGGCATCGAACGAGTCTTGGATCATGAACTTTCCAGCGAAGATCCGGCCACCCGTTCAGTCCTGCGGACGACTCTAGCCACTCTACCTTCGCTCTCCTTTTTCTCTGACCGTTTGCGTGAAGATCAGGCAAACCTTGCGGACACCCGCAGGCTTTTTTATTTGTGTCGGGACCAACTCAAAATCATGCGGGCTTCTTTTAAGGATCTCGATCCTGACCGACTGGTAGATGATGAAAAGTTGCGCCTGCATGGAGCCGGGCTTCTCCAAACCAAATGGTGGGGAGCCGAGCATGCCTATTTTTCTTCCAAAGGTCAGGTGAAATGCGGACATTTCTTTGATGGGCCCGTCACCGAAAGATGCGTGGAATTTGCTGAATATGATGCAAATATGTACTGCCTGGCCAATTTACTCGCACCCCGTTCTTCGACGGGAGACTTCCATATGGAGTTGATGAAGGATGCGATTCCCGGAGCCACCCTTGCTGTGGCCACTGCCAAAATGTCAGAGTCAAGTTTTCAATCCATGAAATCTGTAACCGGGAACATCTCTGGTGTTTCTGGCTCGGACAAGCAGGATCATTTCCTTTGGAAATTGATTGAAGACTCCATGATCCGCGGTCATCAATCTAACCAACTTGGTGAACTCATGGAAAAGAAAGTTTTCGGGGCTAATCGTCTTGGGGATCAGGTCTNCCTGTGGTTTGCCTGGCCCGCCATAACATAAGCCCACTGCGGAGCAGAGGCTTCCACTGAAAAGCCTTTGCAATAATGGGCAACCTCTGGGGTCTCCATAGGCTCTGGCATACCTTGGGATTGAAAAAGCTCTCCTGTATAGCAAGCATTATCCAGTCTCAATCCATCGTACGGACGATGTCTGACTGCTGCTGAGCTCACCTGATTCTGTAAGCTATGTTGGGCCCAAAAACGGTACCGCTCCAACAAAAAGCGGTCGAGAGGATCCTCCGCCGGGTGACTTGTTTTGGANATATTATTTATCTGACCTTGCAAACGGGACGGAACCTTGCTGGAAATCGAACGGGTGCATGAATTGTATACAAGAGATTTCCCTGTCTTACTCTGGGAAATAGATGCAAACCGGTAATTTAATCCATAGAGCANATTGGCTCCTGCAACGGCAAACAAATCTGTTGAATCAAGTGAATGGAACCAAACGCCTTTCTTACCCTCCGCATTACGGACATAAGTTCGTAGGTTAACCTCATTAAAATTCCCCCACGGTATCCAACGGGCAGGCCGGATTCGTAGATCCGATAGATGAAACCCGACCACACTTGCCCAGGACTCCCCTTTATAAAGATCAAGTTCTAAATCATCCGGAATGGTCGGCCGCAGAATCTCGGCCGGGACAGGCCAGTGCAATAAGAGGAGGTCCCCCCAGTGCTGAGACATGAAGGTATCCAAAAAGGGCCGAATCATCCANGCTTTCCAAAAATTTCTTCCAGCTTAACTTTCCGGTAATCGAAAACACGCTGTAAGGTACGCCTGACAAAGAGAATATTTGCAAGCAGACCAAGTGGTCCCAAGGGAACAAGATAGCGGATATCATCGGTCATTTGAGTGCCACCCTCCACCGCTTCAAGTTTATGCGTATGCAACCATAATTTATAAGGACCCACTCGCTGCTCATCCATAAAAGAAAAACCTTCCTCCACATATTTAATTTCTGTAAGCCAAGTGGACCAGCCAAGCAGGGGAATCTTTACGCGATATTCAAGTAATAACCCGGCATATGTTTTTTCAGGAGATTCCCCAATAATTTCAAAGGCCATGTCGGGTGGCGTAATTCGATTTAAATTTTGTGGCACAGAAATGAACTGCCACAGGTCTTTTCTCGCAACAGGAAGGGTTTGAGTTTGGTGTAAATGATGCACAGTTTGATAAACTATCAAGGATTGGTATTCCTCGCAACCTCCCCTTGACGATATCGAGTTCTGTAAGTAAAAAAGGATATATGAAACACCTAGGCATTCTCCCCCTCTCATTATTTATGATTTCCGTCCAATACGGTTCAGCTCAGGAAGGTATGTCAGAATTGGCTGCTGTACGAATGGCCTACGAAAATAGCTCGGATCGCAAGCTTACAGGGAGCAATACCGAAATTGGATATGATCAATGGGGAATTCGTACGCCGGTCTTTTTCAAAGAATGGGGAGACTGGAAATTTGCCGGGGGAGTACGTTATCAATCCACTGATATCGATGTGAGTGATGCCACTATCCTTGACGAGAATAGACTTCATTCACTGGACTTAGCTTTTTTCCTCAGCAAAAAAAAGAGCGAGACTTTGGATTGGCTATTGCTTTTTAACCCAAGTCTTGCCGGGGATTATGAAAACACTGGAAGCGAAGCTTTTAATTACCTAACCATTGCAGGTGTAAAATGGAAACAAAGTGAGACCTTACAATGGATATTCGGTGCGGTTTACACCACCGGAATTGGAGATGATCTGTTCGTCCCGGCAATCGGTTTTATCTGGGAACCTTCGGATCGATCGAGCCTGGTATTTGCTGGTCCAATCCTTCGGTATAACTATAAAATATCCGACTCCTTGGCGCTAAACCTGGGAGGAAAGTTTGTGGGCAATCGTTGGAATACGGAATCGATCTATGGTGGAAACCTCGAGGAACGAAATTTTCGCTATCGTTCCTACCGTCTATCTGCCAACTTGAAATGGAATCTGGATGATCACAATTCTCTCTTTGTTGGGGGAGGCTATGATTTTGCAGGAGAAATCGAAATTGAATCCAACTCCCTCATTTCAGACCGCGATGTGGAGAATGGTGGAGTTTTCGAAATCGGCTATCAATATCAGTTTTGAAGAATAATTGAATCGGCGGCATCCCACCCCGAAAGGGCTGCATTTTCGATTCTCTCCCCACCGAATCCGTCGCCAGCCAAGGTAAGCTTTCGCTCGGATGAGTGCCAATGGCTTGCTCCAAAGGTGACCACGGGTTTGGCAAAACCCCAGCGATGCGAATCCCAGGAAGTAATTTTTACGCCCAACCGGTCTTCTGCAACGGATAGTAATTGTGGAATTCTTTCCGGGTCCGGTGTGTCCCAAAATTCCTGCGAATATTCATCCGATGCATGGATTGTACAGGATGGCTCTTGGGAAATCCCTTTTATTTGATTATCTGAAATCCAGTCAATTTCATCCACTGGATGAGTAATGGTACCCGGATGCTCAAGCATAGATGGACGATCCATAATACCCAATACTGCCAAGCAGCGGGTATGGCGGATTGAACGCAGGCGGGATAGGGTGGCATCATCCAACTCATATTCACTTCTTTGTAAAAGATCCAATAATTGAACTGATGGGATCGTTACAACTAAATGGTCGGACTTTAAAATGCGTCCCTCCCCATCTTTTTCCTCCACGGACCATCCAGATTCATTTCTATTAATATACTCCAGAAAAAAGCGGGTCTCTACCCTGAACTCTCTGGCTAAAATCTTTGCCGGAGAAGTCATTCCTTCCATCCCACGATATCTCTGACCTGCCGGAAGATCGGGGCGGCCCGGTATATGGTCGTACCAAGGAGTGACCGCATTTTCCTTTTCCCAATGGGATAAAAGTTCCAGCATTCGTGGATCACGGGCAGTAAAAAACTGGGCACCATGATCTATCCTGGCACCTTCCATTCGACGGGTTGCCATGCGACCACCAACCCCCCTACCCTTTTCCAAAAGAGTTACCTCATNACCTGCTCTCGCGAGTCGCCAAGCACAGACACAACCGGATATTCCAGCACCCACAACTATTATTTTCATTACCTAGNACCTTATCGTATTTCTGGCTGATGAAAAGAAATACTCAAAGAGATACCTTGGGAAAATCCAAACAAAAATGTAGTAAGAAAGCGTGAAAATAAAACTTAGACCTGCCCATGAAAGAGGAAAANCCGAGCATGGCTGGTTACACGCACGCTTTTCTTTCTCATTTTCAAACTACTTCGATCCTGAGCATTGTGGGTTTCATTCCCTCATCGTTATGAACAATGATATCATTGAACCCGGCGGAGGGNTTCCTACTCATCNACATAGCGATGCAGAAATTTTCACCTATGTAATGCGTGGAAAACTTGAACATCAGGACAGTATGGGAAACGGTTCAGTAATCGAAGCAGGCGATCTACAGTACATGAGTGCAGGAGAAGGNGTCAGGCATAGTGAGTTTAATCCTTCAACGACTGAACAAACCGAACTTTATCAAATTTGGATGAGGCCCAACCAGACTGGAGGGTTACCAAGGTATGCAGAAAAGAGGTTCAGCGGGCATATTTTAAAAAATCAAGCCAAGTTACTTTTTTCTGAAAATGGAAAAAACGAATCCACTCAGATCAGACAGTCAGCGGAATTTTCTCTGGCACATTTGGATAAAGGAATGAGCCTATCNCTGGAAACCAGAACTGAATTCCCTCATCTTTGGATTCAGGTAATCCTTGGCGAAATCGACACGGCCAATCAAAAGCTTGGTCAAGCGGACGGTTTAGGAATAGAGGATCAAGATACAACAGTTGAAATCACTGCTCATCAAACGGCACAATTTTTTATCTTTCGACTGGGCAAATGATATCAGGTTTGCCTTNNANAGGTNATAATTTTCTAATTTAAAGAAAAAAGGGCAATCTATTTCTTTGACCTATACTCCTTTCGCGNCATGCTTCCTAACATAANCTAAAAGATGAACGAAGCACCCGCAGAATATCACAGTCTTGTCGAAAGCCTTGCCGGAGAACTTCCGAGTATTCCGTTAATTATGAATGATTTGCTAAAAATCATTTCCGATTCCAATGCCGCCTTATTTGCAGTTCGGGACATCATTAAGAATGACAAGGCCATTTTTTCAAAAGTCTTGAANTTTGCAAACAGTGTCGAGATCAGACAGGGAACCACGGAAAGAATTACCTCCATCTCCGATGCGATCCAAAGACTCGGGCTTGAAAATGTTAAGAANATTGCTTTGAACACATCAGTCTTCCAACTCTTTGAAGAAATGGANACGAATTCAAATTTNAAACTCGAAGATCTTTGGATGCACAGTTGCGGGGTGGCGATTGCCGCAGAAACCTTGGCCGAAAGATTTGAATCAAAATTCAGCGAACATGCCTATTCCTGCGGATTGCTTCACGATTTGGGGAAAGTGGCCAAAATTAAATTTTCCCCGGAAAACTTTTTCAAGGAAGTAAATCATGCCCTGGAAAATGATTTTTGTATCCATGCGACTGAACAGAATCTTCGGTCCCTGCAACATGATGTACTCGGAGCTTTGATCGTTCAAAAATGGGGCATTTCTTCCATTGTTGAACAAACCACCCGTTGGCACCATACAGTCAAGAAAAGTGAAAGGTCAGGCATAGAGGACCCAAATATGCACAAGTTAATCGATATGGTAAAGCTTGCCAACCACATCATCAAGGATCTCCAATTTGGGAACAGCGGATATTCCAGGAAATTACAACTGGCTCCAGAATTTTTGAGGAGAAGAAAAATTGATGAGCAGGAATATCTGAGCTGCAAGGAAGTGGTACAGGCGGCTCTTGATGAAGAAGCTGAACACCTGGCAATATTTTCCAAAGAATAATTTCCCGATAGGTTGGGAAAGCTATGCAAATCAAACTTCCCGGCGCTGATATTGAAATTTTCGAAAACCACTTTTCAGAAAACCAAGCCCATGCTCTGCTGAAAAGTCTGGAATCAAGCATTCCCTGGCACCAAAATAAAATCAAATTTTATGGGAAGGAAAGTTTGGTTCCACGCCTCGAATCGTGGCATGGAGATTCGGGGATGTCCTACACTTATTCTGGTATTACGATGCACGCGAAGCCTTGGACAGATGACCTTTTGGAAATTAAGCAATCGATCGAACCTTTTGCCAAAACNACTTTTAATTCAGTCTTAATTAATTTTTACCGGGATGGGAAAGATCGGGTAGCCTGGCATAGTGATGATGAAAAAGAACTCGGAAAAAATCCTGTTATCGGATCCGTTAGCCTAGGGGCAGAAAGAAAATTCAAACTCCGCCATAAACGCTTCAAAGAGAATCAACTTAGGCATGAGATCTTGCTCGGTAACGGCAGTTTTTTATTGATGACTGGCTCAACCCAGCACAATTGGCTGCACGAAATCCCCCGGACCGCCAAGCCTATCGGACCAAGAATCAATCTAACTTTTCGGGTGATTAAGTCTTAAATGAAAATAAAAATTTTGGTGGATACCGGATTGCTCAATCGGTAAAAAAACATTCTACTTGATCTAAATTTCAAACACATCCGATTTATCAGTATTGAATTATTTACCACTTATAGTTTTTTTATTCGCTTCTTTTACTTCGGTTCAAGGATACGATTCTATGCATGAGAAAACCCCTGTTGGCAAAATAATGGTCGTAAATCTCCCTGAACGACTCGCATTGGAAGCATCATCAGATGAATCCTACTTTAGCGAGAACAATGGTCTTTTCCGAAAGCTTTTCCGATACATCAACAAAAATGACATTTCCATGACTACGCCCGTCGAGGCAGACATAAAGCCTGGAAAAATGAGATTTTTTGTGGGACCCGATGACCAGATAAAATCTTACAAATCTTCTACTGATGTGATCGTTCGGACGATCAGCCCGAGCAAAGTTGTTGCGATTGGGATTCGGGGAGGGTATACTAAACAAAGATTTCAGGAAAACAGAATAAAACTTTTGCAATGGGTTAAGAATAACCCGAAGTATGAATCGTCAGGGGAAGCCTATGGAGTTTATTGGAACGGTCCATTTGTGCCTGGACCATTTAAACGCTCTGAAGTTCATCTTCCCATCAATCGTAAAGAACAAAAACAAAAACAAAACAATCCGTAAAATGAAAACTTTTTTACTATTATTCCTACCCACATTTATCATGACTCTATCCGCAAAATCTGTTTACGATCACAAGCTTACGACTATTGACGGAGAAGAAACTTCGCTTTCCGAACACAAAGGTAAAGTGATCCTGCTGGTTAATGTNGCTTCTCGTTGTGGGTTTACCCGTCAGTACAAAGGCTTGGAGGAATTATACCAGAAATACAAGGATCAAGGATTGGTGGTCTGTGGCTTTCCATGCAACCAGTTTGGAGGGCAGGAACCTGGGTCGGAGAGTGAAATTAAGGCGTTTTGTTCGTCCAAATANGGGGTATCCTTTCCGATGTATTCCAAAATTAAGGTGAANGGTCCGGACAGGCATCCACTGTATGAGGACATCATCGGTGACAAAGGACCACTNAAGGGAAACATCAAATGGAATTTCGGAAAAATCCTTCTGGGCAAGGATGGCCATCCGGTTGAGCGTTTTGGCAGTATGACTTCACCTTCCTCCAAGAAATTAATCAAAANCATCGAGGAGTCCCTCCAAGGATAAAAACATCTTCGAAATTTATATTTCTCTTACTTACCCTGCTCTCTCTAAGCGGGTGTGTAAACATNGAATGGAGGGGCGGGATGATCCCCCATTTGGAATTTTCCGGCAGCAAGTCAGCGAGATTTGATCCCACCCGCGATTTCTACCGTCCACCACTGCGNGAAATCTCTTATAATTGGAATCAATTTAGAGGACCAAATAGAAACGGACATATCCCTGCACAACCTGTTTCTATCGATTGGTCTAAACCACCCAAAGCGAGNTGGTCCACCTCGTGCGGGTTGGGACATTCCTCAATCATTACCTTTGGAAATCTGGCAATTACGATGGAACAAGATCAGGAACAAGAGATCCTGATTGCCAGAAGTTTTGATGATGGTACAGAAGTTTGGAGAGTAGAAGAGGAAACGAAGTGGCATGATATGCTGAGCGGAACGGGTCCCCGGTCCACACCCACCCTTTACAATGGTAAAATCTACACCCTCTTTTCCAACGGTCGGTTATCCTGTGTGGAAGCAAACACCGGAAAAGCTAATTGGAACACTCAAGTCATTCCAAATAATTATGAATTCCCAGAATGGGGACTTTCAATCTCCCCTTTAATTTGGAATGATAAAATTATCCTAAGCCTTGGTGGTGAATCGGCAGCGGTGAAGGCTTATAAAATCGATTCGGGAGAGCAAGCCTGGGAATCCCAAATCACCGGGCATGGCGTATATTTATCCCCTGATGTTCTCCGCCTCATCAATGAAAATCATTTGCTCATCGCCGTGGTGGGTAAGATTGTGTCTTTAAATCCGAGGACCGGTAAAACCTTGTGGGAAAAACCTTGGAAAGTTTTCATGAACAATGTACAGATTGTTCAGCCTATCGCCCTGTCCAAAAATTCCTTTCTTCTTGCCGCAGGCTATGGGAAAGGAGCCGAATGTTTTACCATCTCGAAGGATCCAAAAAATGCGAGGTATCGAATCGATAGTACATGGAAATCAAAAAACTTAAAAGCCAAGTTTTCTAACCCTATCCTCAAGGATGGTTACCTGTATGGACTCAGCGAAAATCTTCTTGTTTGCTTGGAAGCGAAAACAGGGAAACTGATGTGGCGGGGAAAAAAGTACAGCTATGGTAGAATTCTGTTGGTTGATCAAAAATTATTAATCCTTGGCCATTCCGGTGTGCTTTCAGTGATCGATGCAACTCCCGAAAAATTCCGAGAAATTTCCTCCAACCAACTCATAAGTGATGCCCGTTGCTGGAACGGACCCGCCTTTATCAATGGCTACCTACTTGCCCGTAACGGTGAACAAATCGCCTGCTTCGACTGGGCAAAGTAATTCTTCTGTGCTTGATTCAAACCGCCTCATTGGCGACAGTCTGTAAGTCGAGAAAGTAAGCTGCAGATTCAATACCCCTTTACTCTTCGAGTATGAAAGGTGTTTTAGTCTTATTTTAACTCATGTTATTATTGATAACGGTTTGTAGCTTACTGGTGTTTGGTAATGATCACTATTCTGGTATTTTCTACCCTAGATATTTTTTATCTTAACATACTTTATGGGGTGGTTTTTTTAATCTAAGCAGACGGCCCAAATTAACTCTGTCTTTTTGGAAAAACATACGATCCTAATCAACAAATTTTCAAAATCAGATGAAAATATTTTACGAATTCCTTTTGACCGCATTAATTGTAAAAATCGTCTTCTACTGGAAATAATAAACAAAAAATTAACCCTTCATGACTGGGATTTCATTCCAACTGGTGGTGTAGCGGGGCGTTCTCATTTCCCGGCGCATTCGCCACTGTTTACCAATGCCCTGCCCTCCCCAAAAAGCACCACCNGCTCCATAGCGGCTGGCGGCTTCCTCGACTGCATTGACAAATTCGCTACGACGGGAACTCCCGTGCTCCTCAAATAATAATCCCTGTCGAAAGGAAGAGGATACCAAATCCAATAGAATAACCCCGGCTTTTTTATAAGCATACCCGGGACGGAACATTCCACGAAGCAACCGTTTGGCATTTTGAACAATCCGAATGGGGTCGTCGGTAGGTTCGTCCAAGGATAGTGTGCGGGAATTTGCATACTGAGGTTGATCTTCGCGAAAACGGTTGGTCATAATAAACACCTGTAATCCTGAAGCCAAGGACCCTTCCGAGCGAACCTTGCGAGTGGCCCGCACTCCATAATTTGCAACCGCTTCCTCGAGTTCATCAAGATCTGTGACCGGTTTCCCAAAAGAACGGGAACAACAGGTATTTTTACGCGGAGGAGCCAGCTCCTCCATTTCCAGGCAGGAGATACCTGCAAGTTCGCGTTGCGTACGCTCCAAAGTAACCCCTCCAATTGCGCGAATCGAAGCTGAAGGAGCCCGGGCAAAATCCCAGGCATTCAATATCCCAATTCTTCGCAACCTTACATTGAGTCGTCGACCGACGCCCCAGACATCTTCAATCGGAAGATTTTGCAAGGCTCCTTCATCATCACAATCAACCACCGTACACCCAGAACCCTTCTTTTTTGCAAAACGATTGGCCGCCTTCGCTAAAGTTTTGGTCGAACCAAGGCCGACAGAGATAGGAATACCTGTCCATTTCTTGACTTGATCACGCATCCGTGTACTCAATTGCAGAGGATCCGGCACACCCGTTAAATCAAGGAAAGACTCATCGATCGAATAAACTTCCAGTTCCGGTGCAAAACGGGCAAGCACCGAGACCACCCGGCTAGACATATCTCCATAGAGTTCATAATTCGAGGATAAGACGACCACGCCATTACGTTCACAAAGTTTCCGAATCTGATGATACGGAGCACCCATAGGAATACCAATCGCCTTGGCTTCATTGGAACGGGCAACTGCGCATCCGTCATTATTCGAAAGTACGATTACAGGCCGTTTTTCCAGTGAGGGTCGGAAAACCCGCTCACAGGAAACATAAAAATTATTACAATCAGCGAGAGCGATCAAAGGGAGTGGACCACATTTGTGACCACTCCCCACAAATGGGTATCATCCTGTTCCTGAAAATCGATGGGGGGGTAGTCGGGGTTTTCGGGTATAAGCCAAGTTCGGCCTTTGGCTTGGCGAAGGCGCTTGACTGTAAGTTCTCCATTAATCGAAACAATCACCACCTTGCCATTGGTGGCTTCCAGGCTGCGGTCCACCACCAGCAGATCCCCATCATGGATGCCCGCGCCAATCATGGAATCACCACGGGCCCGCACGAAAAAAGTGGCCGTGGGTTCACGCACCAAGTGAGCATTGAGATCCAACACGCCCTCGGCATAATCATCTGCCGGTGACGGAAAGCCGGCCGGCACCTCATTCCCATAGAGGGGAACCATATCTTCACGCTCACGGACAAATCGGAGCACACGGTCAATCTTACTTACGGGAATACGGATCGGTTTAGTGGGTTCTCCATAATGATTGGTGCCCTTGGGGCGACCGGCACCCATTCTTTTCCCTCCACGTTTTGTCATTATTTTTGAATCTTGTTACATTATTCAAAAAAGGCAAGGGAAGGATTCAGTAATAACTTGATCTAATTCAGATAATTCTACGATCTATCAGTGTGGATTCTACAAGCAAATCAAATACCATCAATCACCTAATCATCGGAGCATCCCGTGGGATAGGTCGGGCATTGGTGGATCTATCGGTCAGTGCAGGCCATGAAGTATACGCTCTTTCGAGAAGCGTCCCCGAAAATAAACCCGATTCGTGTAAATGGATTACCGCCAGTGCCACGGAACCGGACACCTACCTCGACTCCCTGCCCGAGACCATTCACGCTCTCACTTTCTGTCCGGGAAAAGTCATTCTTGGCCCGATCAAGCGTCTCAAGCCCGAACAAATGCTGGAAGCTTACCAAACCAGTGTGCTTGATGCCTTTACCGTTATTCAGTCCCTGCTGCCCAGGTTGGAGGGTTCAATCGCTTTGCTTTCCTCCGTCGCCGCCCGTACCGGTCTCCCCAATCATTGTGCAATCTCCGCAGCTAAATCCGCTCTCGAAGGTTTCGCCATTGCATTGGCAGCGGATTTGGCTCCCAAGGTGAGAGTCAATGTGGTGGCCCCCACCCTCACCCCCACAGAAATGGGCACTGCGATGGTGGGGGGAGAAAGAATGCTCCCCATGATTGAAGGTAGACATCCATTGAAAAAAATTCCTGCAGTGACTGAAATTGCATCAACTCTTGCCTTCTTACACTCCGAAGGAGCCACATCCATAACCGGGCAGGTAATTAAAGTAGACGCGGGACTTTCTCAGTTACGACTTAATTCATGATCGCGGAAAATTCTTCTTCCGCA
The DNA here is from genome assembly GCA_002168015.1 of Verrucomicrobia bacterium TMED44. Taxonomy (GTDB): domain Bacteria; phylum Verrucomicrobiota; class Verrucomicrobiia; order Opitutales; family Seribacteraceae; genus Seribacter. Next base: position 1,148 of record NHCX01000063.1, on the reverse strand, counting down.
CCGGTTCTTGTCTGGTTTAGAAAAGACCTGCGTCTACAGGATAATCCCTCACTTCATGCGGCCCTAACCGCAAAAAAAGAGATTATACCTGTTTTCATCTGGGATGAAGAGGAAGGTGGGCAATGGAGCCCCGGAGCCGCATCACGCTGGTGGTTGCACTACGCATTGGAAAGTCTTGGACGGGAGATCGAAAAATTGGGAGGAAACCTCATCCTCGCGAAAGGAAAGGCCGTTGATCTCATTCCTGAAATTGCCCAAGCCCATCACGCCGACAAAGTTCTTTACGGCAGAGCCTATGATCCCCCCGGACTCGCCACACAGGAGAAGGTGGAGGAAAGCCTTGACCTAGCCGGAATAGATACTGAATCCTTCAATGCATCCCTTTTGCAGGAACCTTGGGAAACGAAAAATGGTTCGGGCAACCCCTTTCAAGTATTTACTCCTTATTGGCGGAAATCACGGCCAATCATTTACCGGGAACCAGCCAAATACAGCCCACCCAAACTTCTCTTTTATAAATCGCCTATCCCAAAACATTCCCTCGACGATCTGGGTTTGCTACCCGACCACTCCTGGCACAACAAGCTCGCTGATCACTGGGTGGTCACTGAATCCGCCGCACACGAACAACTCGAAAGAACTGTTAATGAGGTAACCCATTCTTACGCCACACGCAGAAATCATCCATCAGTCGATGGCACATCCCGCCTTTCCCCCTATCTTGCATGGGGGCTGATCAGCCCGCGCCAGATCTGCCATGGCGTACTCCAGGCGGATGCTGAAGGCAGCCAACGCGGAGAGAATAAATTTTTAGTCGAAATTGGATGGCGTGAATTTTCTTACCATCTACTGTATCACTTTCCATCCATCCCTGACCAACCCCTTCGTCCTAAATATGCGGCTTTCCCTTGGTTACAGGACAGGGAAAACCTCAAACGCTGGCAATTCGGAAACACCGGTTACCCGATGGTCGATGCAGGTATGCGTCAACTCTACGAAACCGGATGGATGCACAACCGCGTCCGCATGGTAGTTGCTTCTTTTCTGGTTAAACACCTTCTTATTTCCTGGACCGAAGGTGCCCGTTGGTTTTGGGACACTCTGGTGGATGCTGATTTGGCAAGCAATACGCAAGGTTGGCAGTGGGC
>NHCX01000062.1 GCA_002168015.1 Verrucomicrobia bacterium TMED44 | reverse complement strand
TAATCACTCGTGGTCCCTGTGAATCCAATGCAATATCCCAAATATTACCACTCGATCCCCACCCAAGCAGGGGCAGGGCATGATCAGATGAACGCACCCATAAACTAACCGTCCTTGGTTGATCATTTAAAACTCCTTTATATCCATTGGTGATAAGATTTCCGGCTCCGTTTAAAGAAAGAGAACCACCTAATAATCCAGAATTGCCCAAGCTTGCGGAACCTTCCGATGCAGTGTGGTTGGTTGCATGGGAAGAATCCATTCCATCGGTTAAATGCCATACACCTTCATAGTCAGACCACATGCTAACCGTAGGCAGCGTAACATTATCCTCATTTCCCCAATATGCATAAAACTTGGCAGAGGAATCGACCTCGAGGGCTTCCACCCAAATCAAAGATTCTCCAGAGACATTCCACTCGTCGATTTCAAAGGAAAGTTCTCGATCGAGGTGATCGAAGAACCTAAGATCACCTCCCGTTGAGGGAGCAGCAAAAGTTTGTAAATCAAAATCAGGGTGCGTGGTGGCACTTAACCGAACGAGAAGCGGAAAATTCTGCAACGAACCACCAAGCCATTTTTTCCGTAAATAAGCCTCCAACTTTTGAATTTCATTATCTTCAAGCTTGCGGTCAAAAAGTAGTACTTCTCCCACCTCTGATTTCGAAAATTGATCATTGGCTTGGGCACCTCCCAGACTAAGCAGCCTAGGCTTCGAATTAACATCCATAATAGCACTGCCTACACCATTTGCTGCAGGATAGCCGTCCCGTCGTAATTCCACTGCTCCGTTGGCTCCAAGCGTTCCACTCAAGATGTGCCAATCAGTATCAGCAGCAGGACCAGCCAATTCAATGGATCCTAATTTCCAGTAGCTTGATTTCCCGTCGCCAAAACCAAAGACCCAGTCCGAACCGACAGAGGCAATCACCGCACCATTCTGGCCGCCGGTGTGTCGAGCAATTGCAAAAATAGAATATTCCGAAAGAAAGCCTCCGAAGTCAAAAGTTGAATATAACTGGGATAGACCGTTAAAACTTACGATTTTCAATCCATTTAGATGAGGAATTTCAAATAATTTTGGATTTCCCCTAACCTGGTTAAGCCCACGAGCATTGCCAGAGATATCAGCCCAAGAAGTTAGAATACTTCCATTTTGTTCAGAAATTAAATTGGCATCCAGATGTAAACTTAATCCAGAAAAATCTGATGGCACTTCCCCTGTGGAAGAAAAGTTAGGAACAAGTTCCAGCTTTGTGGAAAAGGCAAGGGGATCAATAATTTTCAGGTAGTGCGACTGGGTGGTTGTGTGGACCGGGTTAGATGCAGTTACAGTAACCACCGCATCAACTCCCGCTTGAGGAATACCCGAGATAATTTGAGAAGTTGCATTAAATTCCAAGCCGGTTGGCAATCCAGTGACAGATACAGAGGAAGCTTCACTGGAAGTAATTGTGAAACTTGAAAAAGAACCGCGGGCCCAATGAGAATAGCTAGGTGATGATATAACTGGCGTTTGTGGATCATAGAGTAAAGTAAAGTTGGCATCTTCAAAAACATCGTTAAACCCAGCTGTTTTTACCGAATTACCATTGATTTGAACAAATTGACTGGCAGATGTGGAATTATCGTTCGGCGTCAACTCGAATTGAAAATGCCCACTCCCCAACTTGATTAGTCCCGCGGCTGTCGAGTTAGTCGTAGATATATCGCTCAACTCGAAAGCATCTCCCCCTGAATTTGAGATTTCTACTGGAATACCATCATCCAGAAAGTGTACAGTAATCACTTTTGGGATTTCAAAATCTCCAGAGTAGGTAAATGTAATAGTTTTTCGATTGAAGTCTCCCGAGCCCGCTCCATACAACCTGCGAACTTCATCGATCGAAAGAGACCTGCCGTAAATCCTGAAATCATCCACTCGGCCATCAGTGGAAGTCGCCTGAAAATCATCTGTGGGCCCGAGGCGGAATCCCTTTGTCAACGGGAAAGCAAGATTACCCGCAAATGAAGAGGTTGAATCAAGTTCACCATTGAGGAAAAATTGAACCTGCTTGCTTGAGAGATCATAAGTAAGGGCTAAGTGGGACCACTGATTTAAAGCAAGATAACCGCTCGCCCAAAACTCATTGATGTTGGTACCAGGCAGAGAAGTCTGATCAAGACCAAGCATAGTAAGTAAGGGACGTTGCTTCCGAAGACTAATCGAAGCTGGAATCGGAAGACCATCTACATTGAATAGATAAAAGTCCTCGCTCTCCGGATATATCCAGGCAGAGAGTGAAATGGAATTGCTTTGAATACTTGATATGGCCGACGAAATAGACTTACCTAAAGTTGCCCCGTCAAAATCAATCCCATCTCCAAATTTCGCACCTGAAGTAAAAGTTGGAGTTCCTGAACCATGATTAATTCCAGTCGTGGAATGTACAATTCCTTGGATTCCCCATTTTGCTTGTAAATAGGTTTCTACAGAGAATGAATCACGATCGGAGAGCACAGAATCAAACGCAATAATTTCAGAAATATTGATAGATGAAGAATAATTTGTGCCTTCTGTAATAGTACCAATTCGATAATCAGAATGCGGACCTGTATTACCGTCGTTAACCTGTAATCGAAGGATCAAAAATTGATCCACGGGAGACAGATCAAAAGGGGAATTTAAAACAATTCCATTTTTAGAAACATAGGCAGGAAATTGGTTGCTATGAAAGTAGGACCTTCCATTTTCAAAAAGATAATTTGAGGATCTGGATGCTGGATAAGTGGAAGTATGACCAAGTAATCCGCCGTAGAAATCAAAATTATTGCCTACGCTTCGAAAGACATAAAAATGATCTTTGGCAAAAAACGCAGAACCTCCGATGGATAGGGCGTCATTTCCCCCAGCTCGACGAATTTCTACCGTTGGTTTTGTATTTGGCCCCCCAGTGGGATTGAAGATTGGTTGCCCAAGGCTTGTGGTGGCATCGCGCCCGTTACCACTTTTATCCTGCCAGGTAGTTATTTCATTACTACCGTTGTAAGCAACTGTGGAAGTATCGTTTGCATCGAACCAAACTTGTAAACCGTTTATTGAGGCAGGATTAACTGAAGTGCTGGAAAAACTTGAATTCAATTCCCACCATAGGAGTAAATCAGACTCGCGAACGCGATGTGGCCGAAAATCAATTACCTTCGAAACTTCTGGATTTTGAACACCCTGCCCATCAGAGATTGAATTAGCCTGCAGTTTAATGGACAATGTCCCGTTTGTGTAGGAATTAGGTGTGAGCACAAGATTAAATAAGGTACCATTAGAATCAGAGTCTTCAGAAATTGAAGTTACAGTAAGACCAGTAAGTTGAAGATCTTGACTCGCATTGAAATCACTCACTGGTTGGTTAAGTACCAATTGGCCGATGAGTTGATCGCTCCATGCGATCGAATCAAATTTAAACTTCGCATTGGGACCAAGGTCACCCATCCCGTTACCCCAAAGTTTTCCAACCTCAACAACGGTTAAGGGACGGCCCCAAATTCTTACATCATCAATCAATCCATCAAAAGTTCGATTCGAATACCCCCGGCCTAATCGTACCAAGTTCGAGTTGTTATCCAGACCGAGAGAATTCGTCGTAATCATTCCTCCGTTTAAGTAAAGGGTGGTCCTGGAGGACAACGGATCAAAAGCTGCAACACAATGATACCATTGGTCAGGATAAACGGTTAAAGGGGATTGGAATCGTGTTTCACCAGTCCATGCACTCAGAGAACCCCTCCGCACTGACATCGTCCAATCCCACCCACCATTTTCCGTAGAGAAAATCATCTTCTCATTATCAGTCCCTCCCTCAACTTGCCGCGGGTATACCCAAGCCGAAAATGTCATGCCTTCCGTACCGCTCTGATCAATCTTAAAAGGAAGATCGACATACTCCTCAGTGAGATTCAATGCAGTGCCAAATTTTCCGTTTGCCACATTAGGTGCGGAAAAATATTGAATTTCACCTATACCAACCCGGCTGTCTCCATTGTTGTCAAGGATCACAAGCTTGTAATATTGGTAGCTTCCAGAAGAACTAATAGTAAAGCTACGAGTCTCCCATTGGCCCCATCCTGTTTGGTTCAAAACTGAATCAATGACTGTCCAATTTGAACTGTCATTAGAACCTTGTAATGTCCAATCCTTGGGTGCCCTTTCAGCATAATTAAAACTTTGGGATTGAATCGTGTATGCAATAATTTCTTTCGGTTGTAAAAAATCATAAATAATCCAGGCATCTGGATTGGCGGCAGGCAACCATCGCGAAGCCCCTGTATTTCCTCCATTATCAAAGGCATTAGTTGCTGGAAAGCTTGACCAAGTCGGAGAGCCAGTCACATTACCCTCACCTGGCACAGTCGTATCAAATCCGACATATGTTCCATGCCTCATTCGACCCGAGCGGTCGAAGATCTTTGATCCGTTGAAATCATCCATGGGATACCATGCAAGCAAATCTTTTTCTACAGAAGTTATCAGCCTCCGTTGAAATTCAAAAGCTGCGGCTGAACTCAAATTACCATCTTTTTCCACCGCACCAGATGAAATGTCTAAGCGAAGAGTGACTGGTGGGCTTGTGGCATTTATTTCAAAGTTATAATTTCCTGCGTTAAAGTTAAGCACATTTCCATTAGTCACATTCAGCTCACTCTGTAAAAGACCTGGCACCACAACTGTTTGGTTATTTTCAAGGAAGGATACGGAGTGAGAACTTGGAGAACTGTAGAAAGGGTCAGATCCGCTAACCAAAGCACTTAAGCCCATATCTCCCGCACCCAACGACCATAGGAGGTCAACTTCCAATGAGCTCAAGGATCGGTTGTAAATTCTCAAATCATCATAGAACGCATTCCCCTCCCATCCAGATCCTGTTGTAGCCCAACGATTCAAATAAAGGTTATGATCATTCCCATCGTTCCATGATAAATATCCAGTATGTGCCACCTCCGATACCATATCCCCATTGAGATACAAACGAACAAAAGCTTCGTCATAAGATAAGACATAATTCACCCATCTTCCACTTGGCAGACGGGATTTGGTCTCTCCCCAACCGTTATTTGTATGAACAAGCCCTCGAATGGTATTGTCATCGTTATATTGCAATGAAAAAAGGCCATTTCGAAGTAATACGCCATGACCATCGTCCAAAACTTTAGCCCACAGGGAAACCGTAAACTTACCAGATAAAGACAGCAACTCACTGTCGATAGATAAATAATCACCTATGTTTAAGTATAAAGCGGAAGAAAACTTCCCGGGAATTAGCCCTCCTCTCGTAACCTGGCCATCTAATTGATTTCCTGAAAAATCAGTAATTTTCCCTGAGGAATTTAAGTCGTCAAATGTATACCATAAGACCAAGCTCTCTTCTGCGGTTATCTTGGGAGACTTAACAAAAGATTGGGAAACTGCACGAGATTGGCTGGCACCTGATGAAAGTGCACCCGCTGGTAATCCAATCTCAACTTTAGCGGGGTGGGAGGGGGTGGTAAAATTAAAATCATACCCGTTTCCATTCAGAACCACACCGTTGAGGAGACCTCCTGCTGTAATGAAGTCACCAGCATTCAATGCTGATCCTGTTAGCGGCTGTGCGATCCCAAATTTATGAAATTCAACCCGGCCATTTATAATCGAAGCTGAATTCTCATCTTTTAGAGAAATAACCGGAGTCAGTCCGAGATCTCCATTTCCATGACCGTAAAGAATCAAAACATCTTGATCAGTAAACGAGCGGTTATAAAACCTTACTTCATCCAAAGAGCCTTCAAAGTCCATGTTCCCACTTCCAGTCCAGGCACCTACTCGAACATTATTTCCCTCAATGGTAACAATGTTATCCGACCCGATCGAGTCAGCCACGAGGACACCGTTATGATAAATCTTCCGGCCTTGACCGCTCATTACTGCCACCACATGCTGCCAGCGATCCTGAAGCGCTAATCCGTCAGGTCCATCTAAACGGTTAAGCCCGATACTGCTGCTACCGATGTTAAAGGTAAAAGTACGATTAGCCGTGGAGGCTCCGTTGACATTATACCAGACTAAAACGGTGTCCGCGTTGTTTCCATCCGTTCCAAATATAGCTGCATCTTGGGCATCACTATTGTAACCCAGATTCGTGGGATACACCCATGCGGAAATGGTAAAATTACCCTCTTGATGAATCCCGGAAAATCTTGGGACGCTCAGATAATCCCCACTACCATCCATAGCTAAAGCTTTACCGAATTTACCTGCTAATAGGGCAGGGTTACCGACTAAGTAACCATCATTGACCGCAAATCCTAAATCTCGAATTCGTGAACCATTTGTTTCATCAAAAGCCCACCGGCTAACTAGGTGAGATTCATCGTAAACTATCTCGTGTAAGTAAAGTTCTTCACGGAAAGCCTCATTGGGCTTACCATCATTATCTGTGGCCGCATTTTCATCGAGTGAAAGTGTAGTACCAACAAAGGAATTATTAAGATCAAGAGTTAAGGAGTAGTTGCCATCTGCATTCTTGGCCATTCCGACAGAACCACCTTGCAAATTCCAATCAGAGTCGACAAACCCGTTTAGTCCAACAAGGTTTCCATCTTTACCAATCAAAGAGATAACTGAGCGAGGGTCTGAGTCACGCGATGCATTTTGCTCCAAGGAGATGGAGGGGAATTGATCACCAAATCCATCTCCATAAATATTAGCAACTTCAGCAAAACTTAAGCTAGTTCCATATATTCGAATATCATCCAGATATTCAGCGAACAACTCATTATTGCTGGAATTACCGATGAATTTTACCGTGCTTTGTTCGCGACGGTCTGCATCTCCTACAAACATGCCATCTATGTAGAAATTGGTTCTGCTGCCTGCGGCCAACACCGCAAAATGGTGCCAGCCCGTAAAAAGAAGAGGATTAATTTCATAATCCGTTGAGCGATATCGGTTATTGCCATTTCCATCATCACCATCAAAAAAACAGAGCATCCGGTCACTTCCACGAATAACCAAAAACCGGTCATAGTCTCGGCTCGCTTGAGTATAATGTCCCCTGAATAAAGTAGATCTTAAATTAGCAAGAGGTGGCAAAGGATTTTTGACCCAGGCAGAGAAAGTCCAATTGTTCCCAAGCCCAACGGTATGACCGTCATCAATGGTCATACGACTGGCAGTACGTGTACGGTCAAACTTAAGACCCTTTCCGAATTTGCCGTAGGAAGAAAGCGATGTTCCGTCGTAGAGCCTTGCAGTACGGGCATTTGCTGTTTTTCCGGTGACAACTCCAGAATTGACTACATCTTCATCAAACGGCCACCAAGCTAGTAAATCTTGACCTCTTGTAACCGCACGATACATCAGTCTGGTGGTAACAGTTGTGGCTTCATTTCCTTGGTTATAACGGTCAGTAACATTTCCTGAACCGAGAGTTATCGATGAGGCAATATTTTGTTGATTTAGGTTAAAATTAAAACGATATGTTCCATTTCCTTCATACACAAGTGAGCTAAAATCAATAGCCCCGTTCGTGATACTAAGATCCGTTGTCACATTAAAATCAACCACTTCAATAGGTAAACCATTGCGCTGAAAATTCAACCTGCCCAAAACGGAACTGCCGTCCACTACCGATGGAATGTCTAGGGTGGGAATGACCTGGAAATCACCAGAGCCATTTCCATAAATACTTTGCACATCGGAAGCGGAAAGCCAGTCATTGTATACCCGAAAGTCATCCAATAACCCAAGAAATGTCCGTCCCAAATTGTTTTCATCCGTCCACCGGCCAAATTGGAGAGGAAAGTAGTTACCCGTATCAATATCATCCTTAAACCAGTCATTACGGCTAGTACCATTCACATAAACCTGTACATTGGTCCCGGTGTAGATATGGGCAATATGCATCCATTTGTCACGCATACCCTCCGATACCCACGCGACCGGATCCCAACACCAGTGCTGACTGCGAAACTGACGATAATTCCCGTTCCAGAACCCTCGAATACCCCACATTCTATGAGTACTATTNGGACAACTGCGCTGCCCGATTCCATAAGGCCCCCGGTTCCCGTTGTTTCCATCTTGTGCATAGAGCCAAAAAGAAATCGTTCGTGCATTAGCTCCCGCAATACCAAGGTTGGATGCAAGTGCATCTGTTTCAACCCATGCGTTCTTTGGAAAGCGTAAAGCACTTCCAAATTTTGCGTTGCCCGAATCAAAACTGACATTTGATCCCCCCCCATCGCCGCTAATAAAATTNCCGACATATCCATTCATGTAATCGGTTACAGTGGAACCTGAACCTTCATCAAAGTCCCACCATGCAGTCAACGCTTCGACTCGNGTGANAGGTCTGGCATATCCAACCACGAAAGAGGTTGGTTTACTTTCCTGCCCACTCAGATCTACACCCACGCCCTGGAGTAAGGAAACGGTGACTCGGCCTGGATCAATCGTCGAATTAAATTCAATCGCCCAAGTTGAACCTGAACCAGAGGAAGAAATAAACTCTCCATTGTTTATACTTATCCGGGAAGAATTAAAATCACTTAAGGAGTAATTAATTCCATATTTCTTAAAAGTAAAACTTGCTGAAATCGGATTGGTGTGAGTGCTGGCAAGATAATTTGCCTCGACTGATAAAGAAAGATCACCATTTCCTCTATTGTATGTCTCCTGCGCGATCTGAGCTTCATTCGTAGAGGAATAAAAACGCATATCATCCAAAAAGCCAATAAACCTGCCATTGGTTGGGGCAAATTTAGTAGCAGCCCCCAAAAGCCATGAATCGGAAGGCTTTACCTGCAATGATCCTCCAAGCTCGGCCGTGTAACCAGATANAACACCGTCCAAATANACACTCAACTCATAATCATCCGTCGCATTCTCATCGTAGGAAACNAAAAGATGGTGCCATTGACCAGTAGTGATTCCCGATCCCAAAGAAACCCTTTGACTTCTCACTGCGGTTGCCATGAAAACCTCAACACTTTGCCCTTTCGTACCGATCTGTAAGGTGGATCCATTTATATCTCCTAGACTCAACATCACATTGGATAGCTGCTCAGTGGACCAAGAAAATCCTTCCTCTTTGCGTTTGAACCAAAAGGATAATTGGAACCTGCCTGGATTAAAGGTCACATCGGTGGCACCCATATCTATCATTTGACTGGGCTTTTCAAATTGCACAGATGTTCCTTCCGTAGCATCCGCCGCCCACTTTACTCCTCCAAGAAGTTGTCCGTCATTATTCCCCACACTGTCGGAAGCCACCCGCCCAAGTGCTTCATTAAACCACCACCAATTGGTAATTTCACTTTTGGCCAACACATTGGGGACGATTCCGATTGTTCGGTTNACTGCAAGAGTTGGCTCACCAGCAAAGGAACCAGCCCCCCCGGGAAGGCTAAGAACGACTTCCAACGCATTGATATCAGGTACGATTTGAAAGGTAAAACTTTGATTACCATCACTGGAAGTAAAGGACCCGGGAACAATTGATCCTCCACTCAAACTTGCATTAATTTCCGACTCCTCCAATCCGGAAACCACCACACCCGTTCCAACTTTACTGAAATTCAGGTTAACAGAAATTGGATTATCCTGAGTGATGTGAGGGGCTGCGATGTTTCCAACCACNCCCATATCCCCNGCACCTCCATTGAAAACTAAAGCAATATCTTCATCGGTTAAAGCAGTAGAGTAAATTCTTGCATCATCAATCGATCCGTTAAAATCATTAAGTCCAGGGATTCCTCCCAAGTACCAGTCACCCAGTTGAAAATCCCCATAGGCACCATCGGTAAATTCAGAAGTTGCCACCAGTTTACCATTCAGAAAATGTCTAATCTCACCACCCAAACGGTTGACAACCAGGGCAAGATGATTCCATTGACCCTCCTTCATCTGAACACTCCCTACTGCCAAATTTTCTCCTTCCGGGGTGGAGTGATAAGCCGTGCTTACACCTCCTGTCCCTGCTGAAATCCCAGGATTGGTCTTGTCGCCCACTCTCATCAACAGAGGCGATTTATAACCTAGAAAGACCGTGCCGACCCGGTTACGCTGCCCATGACCGCCCAAATTATTGACCACCAGTTCATCTATATTATCCGCATTTGTACGGCTAAAATCGCCATCCAAATCCAAATCAATCCAAAGAGCACTCCCATCATCACTGCGGGTACCAAAAGTATTTTCACCTGAACGCAAATAGGTATCATTTCCTATCCGCAGCTTGCCGTACCAAAGACCACCCAAAGTATCTGTACCTGTTAACCCCCCAGATTTCTGATCAATGCCAGGGCCAGTAAACTCAATTTGCCCATTAAAATTACGGTCTTCAAAAACAAAATTCTGATCCACCATAAACCCTGTTCCAATGTGATAAAGTAGGGAAGAACCTATTTCATATGGCCATTGAAGAGTGGACTCACCTCTGCATACCTGATTGGTGGATCGACCAAAACCACCATTGCGAGTGCTTGTCCATACACCGCCTTCTAGTCGGTTATTGGTACCTGTGGTGTTAGCCTCAGCAACAAATTGCTCGTCAATCCAAACCCTAACCCGACCAGGAGAGCTAAATCCGTCACCAATTCGTATTTCCCACCTTAGATTGTGCAGATTACCATCTGTAAACCCCATAGTCTCTAATTGAGAGTGAGGGATATCGACCAGAGCCATATTTGAAGTGGAAGGAGTGCCGGCTCCCCCATTTGGATTGGGGTTCCCATCTCCAGCACGACATCGGAGGAAACCATCTCGATAACCTACGAACCCACCAGTATCTTGACCGCCATGCTCCCACAAAATGTAACTGGCGGAATGTGCCTGCTTGGGAAATGCAGTAAGAACCGAGAAATTCGCATCTACATTTCGAGTAATAATGGAATTATTTGTTGGAATTGTAGTGTTGAAACGAAACCCACGGCCATCCATTCCGGCATCATACTGATTAGGATTACCAGTAGTGTCGTTTAATTTATTGTCTCCAAAAGAACCGTCAAAAATCTTTTCACTTAATCCATNNGGGAAAACCGAAGATTGATCTGAATCGGTTGGGTTAATCGTGTACATGGAGTTATACTCAGTTTCATCCACCCGACCAGGAGCTAGTTTTGCCTGCATGTATTCACCACCATTTCCTTCGTACCAACCAACGGCAAATTTATAATCCATAACCGGTGAGAGCTTGCTAGGTTTCGCCCATACGGAGAGGGTATAGCTTTCCTCACCTAGATCAACGGATAAGCCGGACGCTTCCCTCACAAGTTNCTGCATTTCAAAATCTGAAAATCCTGCAGAATAAAGACGGACATCATCAATAGCTCCAACATACCTTTGGCCGTTATTCCACCTTTTTCCGATACGAAAAGAGTAGTTCGAGCCAGTGCTAATATTGGTTGGGTTTCCCCATTGCCCGTACGAACCGACATCATGCCCATCCANATACATTCTCACTAAGTCTCTGTGATTAGCTCCGTCCGGATGAACAACCGCAACATGATGCCACAATCCATCAATTATATTCTTTACATAGGAACGGCGTACAGCATTACGAAAATGCATTTGAATTTGATTACGGTACATTCGAAACCACCATCTTTGCCCATTCACTTCGTGGCCCCAGTAGGCTAATGTTCTCCAATTCTTGTCAGTTGTCTTAATCCACATCGAAAGAGTGCGGGCTCCTGTTCCTGAAATGCCCCTGTAGAAAGGATTTGATGCTTCTAAATGATCATTCCCTGTAAAAGTAAAAGCCTGCCCATAACGGCCCTCCTGCCATGGGTTTGCTTCATTGACAGTTGCCGTTGCATTTCTACCATTTCCGGACATGTCTGAATAGTTCCCATCCAGAGGCCACCACAATTCCAAATCGTTAAAACGGTAAGCTTGCTCGGGAGTCGTTTTTTTAAGGCCAAAAATTTTGGCAGCATCACCATCTCCGTCCAAAAGGATAGATTTACTACCCAACGCTGGATCGGTAGAATCGAGCATGGGGTTCCCCAAGAGATAGGCAGTTGATCCGGTCCCTGAGTGATCAGGGACTGTGCTGCCATTCAATTCATCAAATGTCCACCACCCAACTAAATCTTCTGATTTGGTAACAATATCTGAATAAACCACCACCATAGAACCATAGGAGTTGCTTATATTTTGATCATCCCGACAAACTCCTGCGGGTAATTCTACTTTCACACGTTTCGGTTTTTGAGACGCATTCAGCTCAAACATGTAATTCAATCCAATCGTTCGGAGATTGGAAATATCACCTCCATTCACCCCAAAGTCAGATTCATTAAGATCACTCACAGTGACAGGGTTTTGATCACTGTCTTCAAAAGTTAAAGTCACGGTAACTGGCATTGTAGATGTTGCCCGTGTTACGGTAAATTTAGGCTTTGGACCAAAATCCCCTGCACCGTTTCCGTAAGATTCTTCTACTTCCCTCGGATGCAGGGCAATGCTGTAAAAACGAAGATCATCAATCCATCCCTTAAATAAGCTGCTGCCATCTGCAGTTCCTCCGACCCCCAGTTCGCCATCGTTAGAATCAATTGGCCAGGTCACATTGGCAGCGCCTACCCATTGACCATCGAGGAAGGAATTGTAATTAGTACCGTCAAAAGTGAAAACTAATTGATGCCATTCATCCAAACTGAATGGAATCACACCGTTATCATAATAGGTTCCATAAGAACGAACAATGGTCTTAAGACTTCTACCGTCAGGCTCAATTTGAGTGAAAAAGGAGGAATAACTGCCTTCTTTTTTGGCTAACAACTGGCTGAAGGAATCAGGTTGTCCATTAGATTTAAACCAAATGAGATAGCTAAATATTCCAGAGGCCTTAATATTGTCGTGTGCGAGCACGCGCGCGTAGGCATCACCATTCATCAAGTTAAGGCTGTATTTGGAGATTGCTGTGTTGTTACTTTCCATACCCCAACCCGCATTTGCACTAAGCAAAACATCCAACCCGCTTCCGGTAGAGTCGTTGGCAACACTTCCATTACCCTCATCAAAGGTCCAACGGGCAACAAGATCACTTTCCCTTACCACTCCAAAACTTTGGTTGGATGTAAGCCATACAAAACAAGTGAAAAGTATGATAAGATGGCTGAAGGACATTATAATAATATAGCTTAGGGAAAAGAAATATTCAACCCATATGGATGTAAACCTTCAAGGCTAAAAGCAACAAATTCACAACTCTGCTTTAAAAATCTGATATAAAAACCTCTTTCTTGCTTAGTTTGGTAAAAATACAAAATAAAAGTATAAATTCATACAAAGGGAAATTAAAGTGTGAACCCTGTGAAATAAATCATCGTAAGCCCGCGAGCCAAAAAGTATAGTGTATTAAAATAACTATTTATATCAAAACTCAAGAGATCGCCAATTCCTTATTTGGATGTAACTCGAACCCGTATGTATTGTTGACCACGCGTTGGACGGTCGGAACTGGTACGGAAAATTGCTCTCTCCATACCTCCTCCAATATCTACAGTGGAATCCAATTGAACAGCAGTTGTACTCCAAGTTCTCAAATCTGAGCTAGTTTCGACAATATATTCAATCCGGTCATCCCCAGTATTGAACTCATCTTTATACCTATTGAAAGTGATATAATTTTTACGGTCACCACTTTTTGATACCCTCTTGGGTTTGATCGATCTGGAATCATTGCCCAATGAATCTCCTCCAAAAGCACGTTCCTCCAGATTGGATAAACCATCACCATCGGAATCATAGCCATCACTATCGAAAAGATAATCTGCTTTGTCATTCGAAAGCCCAGGGAACCTAACCTTAAACTTAGCCTTTTTATCGTCAAAACGGGAATCCATTCTTCTTTCCTCAAAGAAAACATTTTTGCCAGGTTTTTTAATGGTTAGAACACGGTCGATGTTTGCCGCAGCGTGGTAAGAGCCATTTCCTGCCTGACTAGCTCTGAGAGTAATCTGGAGTTCATTTGCTCCACCAAAACCTGTAAACCCACCGCCTTTTGAACCAAACACCAAAACTGCTTTTTGCCCCGACCCTTTAATTTGAGCCAGGTTACGGGTATCTCCGGCAACTTGGAGACTGACGCCGAGTCCTGAAGAAGATTTAAAGAGACGACCGATCTCAATCGGGCGAGGAGATAGGGCGATAGGTCTAAATCCGCCCTTGCCATCTTTTTCATTGGTAAGAAAGATCGACTGTCCAGTTTTACTGCCATCAATGATAAAGGTGGTCTGCTTAGTCGTGGTCATATAATAAGGACTGTTCACAATTGCAGTAATCGTCACATTGGAGGTCGAGGAGCCAACATTACCGCAGGTGACAGTGGATCCGTTAACAACCGCTGCACCGCTTGAAATACTATATACTGGGACCGGAGCTTGTGCTCCAGAAAGTACATTGCCGGAAATGGCATCCTTTACAGTAGCGGTAACATCAAAGCTTTGGCCATTGCCCATCCTTGCGATAGGGTCAAAAGAAAGGACGACCGGGCGCTTCACTCTAAATGTCCTCGCAATCGGAGCGGCAGCGGCAACTGTACTGTTACCATCCTGACGTGCCTCAATGGTAACCTGTCCGACTGCAGAAAAGGTAACTTGACTTCCAGAAATGCTGGAAAAACTAGCCCCACTTGTAGCAGAAAAAGCGACCGCAAGCCCTCTTGAGCTCGAAGCATTGAGATCAAGAGTTGCATTGATGGCCGTCTCACCAATTTCCGCAAAAGTAATAGACTGTGGCCACTTGCCAATTATTTTCATCGAAAAGGTGCGAGACGAGGCTGCGGAGAAATGACTATCCCCCGGTTGGCTAACTGTGATCACAGCACTGCCCACACCTTTGGGGTCAAGCATTCCATCACTGTTTACCGCAATCACACTGCTATTACTTGTGGAATAGACTAAGTCCAAACCAGAAGTGGCATGTGATCCTTCCAATACAAAAGGATTATCATAAATCGACATGGCTGGAACATTATCACTGGGATCAATCGGAATACTGGAAGTTACAAGATTGATTTGCTGAGTCCCTCCAAATCTTGGCCTTGAGGACTTAAAAGGATGAGTCGCAGGCAGACCAGCAGATGCTCCCCACTTGTAAGCCAGATATCCTTCCAGCCTACGCACCGCAAAATCATTGAGCTTTTTAGCAAAGACCATCACCTCATAAATTTCCCCGGTAAAGTAACTACTTCCTCCCGAACCATTGATTCCACGGGCAAGGCTCATATTGGAATCAGCAGAAAGTAATCCAGGACTTCCACCACCATTGGTGGCCACCATATTGAGTTTTGCCCCGTCCTTATANAATTCACCTTTTCCTTTGGTTGCATTCATCTCCCTCCGATAAACACCAATATGGGGGGAAGAACTATAATTGGAAAAGGGTGATAAATTCCCGTTATTATATTCAAATGAACCGCTTTCCCCAAGCCCGATCACCTTATCCGGTAATCCAGTCACAGAACCAAACTGTAGAATACGTCCACCTGTTGTTCCGGATTTCGCTGCAACTATAACGGTCATAGCGGGGTTTCCTACGAGAGAGGAGGGTAAACCACAGGTCATATCTGCATTGCTATTACCCAGCGTACCCCCAAAGAGCATCCTGTTTTTCCCACCAGATTGATAGTAAACCGGCTGTTTGTTAGTCAATGACTGAGATAGTGAATGGTTACTACCAGAGCGGTCAGCCCAGACTCCTATCTGTGTTTGTCCACCAATTGTAGTGAAATCAGATGCGGATTCAGCTAGTCCGTCAGCATTTACATCATTCGCATCCAGCCACAGGGTCATCCCCGCAATCGAGTCACTGTATGGGCTATATTCGGTGACTGAAACCGTGAAGGTTTTTGTCGATGCAGCATTGTAACCTACACTACCACTCTGTGCCACCGTAATGGTGGATGAACCCCCACCAACAACCTTAAGCTTGGTACCCCCACCGACAACTTGAATGACTTGGGAATTACTGCTCGTGTAACTGATAGGAAGACCAGAAGGAGTATTGGAGCCTGACCTTACTGCATGCAGGTGTCCGCCAAAAACAAAATCACCAGAGTCCTTGTTGAAATTAGGAAGTGTGGAGGAGCCTTGAATAGTTCGGATTTCCTGACCGCCCTTGGTTACAGTCACATTCTTATCCATAGAAGCAGCCTGCCATTCCGCATTACCTGGCTGTGAAGCGTTTACCACTGCCGTGCCTGCCCCGACAAGTTGTAGGTATCTTGAATTGACCACCTTGACCACCGTGTCATCCGAAGAAGAATAGGTAATGGCAAGACCGGAGGTTGCCGTGGCTGTCATGTTAATGTTTGAGCCGCCAAACCCGAGACTCGTTAAGTTTTGAACCCAGGTAATCGTTTGTG
>NHCX01000061.1 GCA_002168015.1 Verrucomicrobia bacterium TMED44 | reverse complement strand
AAAATATGATAATCAATATTCATCCTAGCCTACTTCCCAGTTTTAAAGGCTTACATGCAATCGAACGGGCTTTTGAATATGGGGTTATGATATCTGGGTGTACGGTTCATTGGGTGACGGAAACAATTGATAGTGGTAAGATTATAACCCAAATTCCAGTTAGAAAAATGGAGACGGATAACTTAGAAATGTTCAGTCAAAAAATACACGCTGCCGAACATGTAATTTACCCAACTATCATAGGAAACATTTCCATAGAATTTCACCGGACTTGAAGATTCTAATTTAAAATATGATTCGAGTTGGCATTACCCTACCAGCTAGGGATTTAACTGCAGTTGAAAATATTCTGTACGAAATTGCCCCAAGTAATTGGGTTATCACAATGGACAAAGAGACTAGAGTTCTCACACTAAGTGGTCTATTTTTAAGTAAAGGAGATAGTCTTCGTGGAATTTCAAATTTAAAAGAATATTATGACGGATTTTTATCTGATTTCAGGATTGAAGAGATAGACAATCAATTTTGGGAAAATTCATACAGGCACCATTTTAAGCCTTGGAATTATAAAAATTATAAATTTATACCCTTGTGGGATAAAGATAAAATAAAAGCCAATAATAGGGAAACTCCCATCTATATTGATCCTGGAATGGCATTCGGAACTGGAGAGCATGAGACAACTCGACTTTGCATTGAGTTTCTTATTGATAAATTCGAGTTACCTGAACTAACAAGAGACTCTTTTTTAGATGTTGGGTGTGGGTCAGGAATTCTAAGTATACTTGCAAAATCCCTTGGGTTCAAAAATGTCTTAGGCATTGATCATGACGAAAATGCAATTTCCAATTCTATAATAAATACAAATTTAAATCTGGAAAAAAACTCAGTAATTTTCAAAAAAACAAAAATTAATTTATTAGAGAAAAATACTTATAAATGTATTGTGGCAAACATTCAATCAGATGTCTTGATATCAAATGCAAAGACACTAATTACTATGTTGGAACATAGTGCATGTCTTATCATTTCAGGAATTCTTAATTATGAATCTGAAGATGTAATAAAAGTCTACAATCAATGTTTAGATACAACTGACTACACATTTAAACACGAATTGAAGCAAAAAGGAGAATGGAGTACGATATGCTACAGTATAAATGACTAAGAATCTTTAAACTGCAGGATTCCCTATAATTTAACGAAATTTATGTCGCGAAAAATTAACCTCCCAAATAAGTTAAGGCACGAGGGATTGGCAGTGTGTAAAATGCAAAACGATCAATTCCTAATTTTTCAATATCTTTCTGTACCGAATCTCTGACAGAGTCAACACTGCTTGGGCCAACCGAAGTGTAGACAAGTGCCCACTCCTCGTTTTGATGCTGACCATCTTCCGAATCTTCCGCGTCAATCATGACTCCAAAATTTGTACTGACACCAGGAGCACCAGCTTCAAGGATTGCATCGTAGACAGTTGAATATTGATCACGAGGTACGATGCAGTAAAGGCCAACTAAGTTTTCAAGAAAGGTAGTCTTTAGTGCTTTAGATTTGGACTCATCAGCTAATGATCTCCAATCTTTTCCGCCTTTTATTTCGTCAATTGCGGAAATGATTTGTTCCATATTAGCTCCATGTGCTGAGGACGAAATTGTGCTACTAACATTTATGAGACCTGATGATACAGGTATGGAATACATAAATCCACGACCAGGTTCTGTTATTCTTCCTGCTCTTGCCATTTCTGCGAAGACATCGTCAGCCTCAGATTTATCTACAACACACCATACAAATTCTTTTTCCGGACCCTTGGTTATTCTCAACATTGGAATCTTATCACGAACTCCACCACCCTCTCCGAAAGTAACAGTTGGACCCGGAGCCCCATTTTGTAATGCGGCACTCGCAATGTCATCTGCAATTCCTTTTTCACAAATACAGCAAATTGCTTCCATTTCACTCGCAGTCCTAGAAGGAATTTCATGCCCATCTTTTGCCACTATATCTGCGGGGAAATTTTCTGAAGTAAGAGCCTCATTGCATTCTATCGTGAAGACAGCACCTGTTCCAACTTTTGTTAAATTCCCAGCTTTAACTGAGGCATCAATAACTTGTTCGATGGCATCATCTCTTACCAACGCTTGCAATAGATGTTGCTCTGGAGCAGGAGGAGGAAACATTTTTTGCAGAAAACCCCCTTCGTTTAGAACAGATCCTCTCGCTGAAATTTGGAAAACGCCTTTAGCACCGGCATTAATAATCGCCTCTGATACTGATACTATAGATTCCTTCGGGAGAATTAAATTCAACAAAGAAACACTTTCTGATTTTGTTAACTCTTTCATATTATGCGGCCTCCCCTGTAGCCAGGTTATCGTCTTCGTCGGTTTTCGGTTTTTTTCTAACAATCAGACCAACAGTTAACACTGTAATAATCGGTCCGATAGAAGCCAATGCTAACACACCAAAACCATCAATAGCACCAGTTTTAGAACCGATACCCAAGCCCATAGCAAGAACTAAAGGAACTGTAATTGGGCCCGTTGTAACACCTGCACTGTCCCAACCGAAATTTACGAAATCCTCACTGGAAAGAAATGTGATTAGGATTAAAATCGTATAGGGTGGAACTAATAAATACCAAAGGTCGAGGTTAAAAGCAATCTTTGCCACACCAGTAGCGATACCAATGGCTACTCCTGTAGCAACCGTTTGCATAAGAAGATTCTTTTTGAAGGCTCCAACGGTTATCTTTTCAACCGTGGCCCCGAGTGCATTTAGAGCAGGTTCAGCAAGTGTTGCTCCATACCCAAGAATAAATCCAAATAAAATGGCCAAACATTTACCTGCAGT
Organism: Verrucomicrobia bacterium TMED44; assembly: GCA_002168015.1. Lineage (GTDB taxonomy): Bacteria > Verrucomicrobiota > Verrucomicrobiia > Opitutales > Seribacteraceae > Seribacter. The sequence goes on along the minus strand of NHCX01000061.1, from coordinate 18,277 downwards.
CGATGATGCAAACATAGGCTCAACAAACCCTTCCGATGCCCATGGCTCGATGGCAGCGAAACTGGATACAACATTTCCACCCAATTGTTCGCCCAATGGAGTTAAACCCAAAGAAATGCCAAGATTGAAAAGTGCCATACCTATTACGGCACAAGCAATTCCTATTATTAATTCATCGTAATACTTCGGTCGTTGTTGAAGACCGATTACAAGGACAGCTAATAGTATAAGACAAAGTGGAACTATTGCCCACAAAGCTCCTTCGATTGCCCCGCGGTCTTGGTCAGGGCCCTCAAGCTTAGCATCGGGATATGATTCTCCTGGCTTGTTGTAAACAAGTTCTCCTTTTTCATTGATACTGTAAATATCTTCTCCGGGATCTAGAATTCCATTTCCATTGGCATCCTCCTCGGGCTTGAAGAGATTTGGAAAGAAATCAAAATTATTTGTCATAGCAGTAGAAATCTCAGTATTTGGATCCCAAACTTCATCTGGGCTAGAAACGCCTTCTTTTACAATGATCGATTGAGTCGTGGTAGGTTTCACAATAGATCGGGAGGCTTCATCGTTTTCTTCAAGAGGAATTGCATTAAGCGAGTTTCCTGAAATTTGAGTCTTTAAAGAAAAACCTGTTGGTAATTTACCCGTTTCTTTCAAGGATTTCTTGACCTTGACTAGGTCATCAGCAGAAAGGGTTCGAGCAATTTGGCTTCCCGTGGCACTTCCTGCTGATTCCAATCGTCTCTTAGCGACAATGTCTCCAAATCTTTGCAGATCGGGATTATAATTTTTTCCATATTCACCAGCATTTTTATGCCAATCTGCTTCAGAATAAGTAGCATTGTAATAGTTATCCGAGGAAAATAGGAATAGAGCATAGCATTTGACCGCCAATATGGGAAAAAGCGAAGCTAGTGTGACAACACCAAAACCGGTATTACTCGATCCACCAGTCGAAACTATCCGACAAACTCCAATTCCAAGTGCTAAGACAAGGGGAACAGTTACTGGACCAGTTGTAACCGCACCGCAATCCCATGCCAGTCCGAGAACATGTTGAAGTCTCGCATCGGAAAATTGGAAGTAAAGCGTGAAAGAGGATAAGACTACTACTCCGATGTATATGAATGGCTTGAGTGACCAACCTTTGTAAAACCTGAGAACACCAAGAAGCACCGCGATTCCAACGCCCACTCCAACAGAATAAACGAGTGTTTCAGCCCCAGTATTAAGAATTGTCCAAAGAAGCGGGGCAAGAGTAGGGTCAACGCCTGATCCTGCAGCTCTCAAAACACCAATCGCTGGTTCAGCAAAAGTTGCGAACGCACCCAGAACGAAACCAAAAGCTAAGCTTGCTGGTAAGCAGGGAATGCCAAGAATTTTTTTTCGGGGCAGGGTCGAACCTAAAGATTCCCCTAAAGGCATAAGTCCTAATCGCAATCCTTCCATAAAGAAAGCTAAACCAATAATCACGATAATGATTCCGACTGCGATCATCAGGGAGTATACAATAGGTAATCCAAGTACTAGAACCTGAAAAACAATAAGGTATAATATTATAAACCAAACGCATTGTATTTGCTCAACGACCTTATCTTTTGCGAAAGTGAATAGAATAGATAGCTTTTGCTGAGCCGTTAATTGCAATCGTTTAGAATCGGATGATTGTTCAGTACTCATATTAGTATGTGTAATGTGATTTTAATGCCTGTACATTATAAAAAACGGGGGATTTAGTTTACTTCATAAACTCCATGAAGAATTGGCAAGCGTTAAAGATAATTTATTAAGACCGGAAGTAATCTTAATCGGGGCGTTCCATGTAACCCCAATTTTCCCCAATGCAGCACTTCCAATAACATTATAGTTGCCTGTACTTAAATCAAGAACCACTCCTGCACCGTCAATATCTGTACGGATTCTCTTACCTTTACCATCATTTACTTGATTAAGGAGAAGCGTCCTAATCTTTTTTTGAACTCCAGGATATAAGAAGGGATTTTTACGTGACCTAGCCCAAAGCTCGCTGTAGGAATCAAGTTTTGGAAAGTCAGAAAGATCAAGATCACTTTTAAGGAGCAAAGTTTCGAGATCATCCATTAAAACAAAAAATTCTGTATAGAATGCCTCTTTGTTTTTCCCGTTAATCGAGGTGACCACAGCATCAAATTGAAGTTCTGCAAGTTCTGTATTAGCCGGTAAAGGTTTAACCTCCTTGGTTACATTAAAACCTCTGAGAGGGACGGGAGTTGAAAGTTTAATTTTAGAATAAGGATTTTTGGTTAATTCTAATACTTTTCCTTCAAGAATCTTATTATCTGACTGCAACTCTTCAATTTGTATTTTCTGGATTTCTAATTGTCCCTTTAAATCTCCAATCTGAGTAATATTTTGTGGCTGCTCGCTTCTATCTATCAAATCTAAATTATCATCAACTTGGGATAGATTAAATTCTCGTAGTCTATCATTTTCCTCAAGCAATGCCGCGTTAAGTTCCTTAAGAGTAGCAATCGTTGCATCTTTTGCGACGGTAGAATTTTCTAAATCATTGAGTTTTCCGAGATTTGCTTTGGCTAAAGCTAAGTTTTTATCGGAAACAATAGGAGGAGCATTTGTGAAATCATCTTCCACCATTGAAAGCGCTTCTTCATTTGGTAGCGTACGGTTTGATTCTGGAGGTTCTATGCCATAAAAGATCGCGAGTTGATCAGCATTTTTGTTGCTCTTATTTTCAATTTCGAGGGTCAGTAATTCATTAAGATCAACTTCACCTGAATGACCAGTGAGTAAATCGGCAATATTACTCGATTGAGAAGCATCTTTGCCTGCAATTAACTCTGGAGAATGGGCAACATTTGAACCATCTTGGCACCCTGAAAAAAAACTCAGAAAAAATATCGATGGGTAAAAAATGGAAGACGGTTTCATTTTATTAAAACTTATCCTTACATCCTTATCAGGTAGTTTCGCATTAGTGCAACTTTGTATTTACAATTCGGTCCTAGATATATTAATTAATTGAATGTCTCAATTACCCCTAGATGAGGCTGATTTATTGGAACATGAAAATCGGTTTCTCAAACAGACCATTGTTTCGTTACGAGATGAATTGGAAAGTATTGAACATGAACACGAATCTGAAGTGCAAGAGATTCACAGGAAATCTGAAGATGAAAAAAATCAATTCCGATTTTCAATAAATGAATTAAGAAGCTCTCTTGATTTAAAAGTTCATGAGTTTAATGAGGAAAAACAGAAATCAGAAAGTGCTGCCTTAAAATCACATGATCAATATAAATCAATCATTAACGACTTAAGATCTAAACTTGAAGAACAAAAAGTAAAAGTTGAGGAGACTGTTCAAAAAGAGAGAAGTTCCGCTCAAATGGAAATTGAACAATTAAAGAAAAATATTTCAACACTCCGAGAAAGTCTTGATCAAGCTGAACAGAAAAAAGAAGAAGTAGATCAAAATGTCAGGAGAGAATCTTTTCAAGAAATCAGTCAACTTAGGCAGTCATCTACAAACCTTAGAGAAAGAATTGACCGTCTGACAGATCAGCATCAGGACAATATCCAAAAAATTCGTGTCGCTGGTCAAACAGAGCTTAATGCTCTACATAATACAATTTCCGCACTAAGATCTGAACTTGAAGAAGCAGAAAATAAAAGTTCTATTGCTATACAAAGAGCTATATCCTCAAGTTCAGGGGAAATAAAATCGCTTCAAACAACCCTCTCAAAATCAAGGGAAAAACTCGAATTTCTCAAAGCAAGAGAAGAAGACAAATTACAGAAGTTTAAAAGTCAAAATTATGTTGAGGTTCAAAGTTTAAAAAAATCAATTGAAACCTTAAGAGAAGAATTAGATAAGGCAGAATCAGCGAAAGATGATGCGGTTCAACAATCTCTAAGAAGTTCAAATAATGAAATTAAGCATCTTAAGAATTCCTTGTTACAAACCCGTAACAAGTTGGACTTGGCAAAGGATCATGAGGCCGACTCTGTCCAGAGAGCCATGTCCGCCTCTGCGGCTGAAATTAAAACATTAAAGGAAACTGCCTCAGAGTTAAGAGAAGAACTTGAAAAATCAAAAATAGAAAAAGAGGAACAAATTCAAATTGCTAGATCCACTTCTCAAAATGAAATCTCTCAACTCAAGGAAACGATTGGGTCCCTCAGGATTGGGATTGATGATATTCAGTCGAGAAATGAGGCTTCTCTTCAAAAAGTAAATGCATCTAATCAAATAGAGGTCCAGTCGCTTAAAAATACTATTTCTGAAATTCGGGAAGAACTTGAACAAGCAAAAGCCGAAAAAGATGATGCAGTTCAGAGAGCAACCGCCAAATCACAAAACGAGATTTCTCAACTGAAGAAATCTCTCGCCATGTTAAGAGAAAAACTTGAGTTTAACCAAACTAGATCTGATGACAGATTGCAAAAAACGATTTCGGAAGGAAATCAAAAGTTAGAGCAATTTAAAAACACCATATCCGATCTAAGGCTTAAGCTCGAAAGAAAAGATTTAGAAAAAGAAGAAGAGCTAGAAAAAGTAGCGTCAAGGTCTAATCAGGAAATTGTTCAACTCAAAAACACTTTGTCTTCAGTTAGGGAACGATTTGATCAAGAAAAAATTAAGGTTGAGGAAAAAGTTCAAGCTGTTGAAGCAAAATCTGAAAACGAAATTAAGAGCCTGAGGGAAACAGTTTCTAATCTGAGAACCGAACTTGAAACAAACCAAAACGAGCAAGATTTCAAGGTGCAACAAGCACTTTCTACATCTCAAATTGAAATAACACATTTAAGATCTTCATTGAGCTCACTGAGAGAAAAACTTGATATGGAGCAGAGCCGATCCGATGAAAAAATCCAAAAAATCTCGGCCGTTGGACTACTGGAGGTCAAATCTTTAAAGACTACAATCGAGGACCTAAGGAATGAATTAGAGAAAGCTGAGTTAGATAAGTCAGAAATTGGAGCCAGAATATCTGCACAATATTCTCAGGAAATTAAATCATTGCAAACATCACTTTTTCAAACAAGAGAGAAGTGTGAACATCTAGCTATTGAAAAAGAAGATGTAGCCCAATTGATTAAAGCAAAATTTCAGAAAGAGATCACCACACTGAAAACTAACATTACTCAAACCAGAGAAAATCTTGACCGAGCAAAAGAAGAGAAGGAAGAGGCTGTGCAAATTGCAATTTCTCGGTCAATGTCAGAAAACGAAAATTTACGCAAAACTGTTTCAAGTCTGCGTGAGAAACTTGAGCAAAACCAACAAAAGATTCAAGATGAAGTGCAACGGGCTCAGTCAAAATCTTCGCTTGAACTAAATGCTCTTCGTAGTACCGTAGCATCTTTACGAGATGAACTGGAAATGCTTGAAATTGCTAAACAAGAAGCTGTACAAAAAGCAATGGCTTCTCAAAGTCATGAGGTAAATCATTTCAAAACGATGGTGAGAGCATTGAGAAACGAAATCGACGACAAAGGAATTCTACACCAAGAAAATTTACAAAAAGAAAAGCAGCAAAAGACAATGGAATTTAAGCAATTGCAAGAAACTATAATCGAACTTCGTTCAAAAATTGAAAATGACACCGGAAGATAAGAGAAATAAAACCTTCAAAAACGCAAAGTCAAAGAGGACCGAGCGTTTTTCAGATATGTTACTTCAGGTTACTACAGACCTGGCGAAGACAAAGAGCCTAGACGAAGCACTCGAAACACTTGTAAAAATTACCACAAGTACAATTGGGGCAGAAAGGGGTACCATTTTTTTAAATGATGCGTCCACCGGGGAGCTCTACTCCAGAATTGCACAAGGAAATTTTCGCAGAGAAATTAGGATTCTCAATTCCAAAGGTGTTGCTGGTTGGGTTTTTACCAAAAACCAAGGTGTTATAATACATGACGCCTATAAAGATGAGAGATTTAATAAAGCAGTTGATGTTCGTACAGGATTTAGAACAAAAAGTATACTTTGTGCACCATTAAGGACTATTGCCGGGGAAGAAATCGGTGTCTCCCAAATTCTCAACAAAATTGACGGGGAATTTGAACAAGAAGATTTGGATCTGCTTGAGGCAATGACAGAACAGGCAGCCATTGCAATTCAGGGGAATATTATCGTAGAACAAATTGAAGCCGCAAGGAAGCAAGAATTAGAATTCCTAGATGTGGTTTCACAAGTGTCATCAGAACTTGAACTCACTCCCCTACTTCAAAAAATTATCACAACCATATCAACCATGTTGGATTGTGAAAGAGCAACTCTGTTTATTAATGATGAGAAAACCAATGAACTATATACTGAAGTAGGAGAAGGACTTGATGAAAAGTCTGTCATCCGATTTCCAAATCATCTAGGAATTGCTGGAACTGTTTTTACTTCTGCAAAACCGGTCAATATTCCTCACGCTTATGCTGATCTTAGATTCAACCCGAGTTTCGATAAACAAACTGGATTCTTTACTCGTTCAATTCTTTGTATGCCTGTTCTCAACAAAGAGGGTAAAACAATTGGAGTCAGTCAGGTTCTTAATAAAAGAGGTGGCTCATTCAATGCCGAGGATGAAAAGAGGTTGGCTGCATTTACTTCACAGATTTCAATGGGTATTGAAAATGCTAAACTATTCGACGATGTACAAAACCAGAAAAACTACTCAGAGAGCATTCTCTCCAGCATGCACGATGCGGTTTTAACCATTGATGAAAATGGAATTGTAAAAACATGTAATACCGCTGGCTTACGAATACTTAAAGCACCGATCATCTCAGAAGTATTGGAGAATCCAATTAAGGAAATACTAGGGGACCAAAATGACTGGTTGCTCAGCAAGCTTGGAAGTGCTGAAGAAGATGAGGAATTTCTAGATGCTGAGCTAATTCTAGAAGGAGAAAAACTATCAGTAAATGTTTCATTATTACCACTGCTTGGTCAAAAAAAGGAGAACCTTGGGACCATGCTTATGATCGAGGATATCAGTTCTGAAAAAAGGATGAAGTCCACTATGTCCCGTTACATGGATCCAGAATTGGCTGATCAGTTGATGAATGCNGGAGACAGTGACGATATTATGGGAGGCAAGCAAAGCGTGGGCACTGTTCTGTTTTCGGATGTGAGAAGTTTCACCACCATAACNGAAGAATTGGGGGCACAAGGAACTGTTAAANTACTCAACGAGTATTTTACGATTATGGTAGACTGTATTACTGACGAAGGGGGTATGCTCGACAAATTTATTGGAGACGCAATGATGTGTATATTTGGTACTCCAGTTCCGCACGATGATGATCCAGATCGTGCAGTGAGGGCAGCGATTCGCATGATGACAGACCTAATTGTTTTCAATGACAAAAGGTCAACTGAAGGAAAAATGCCGATTGATCATGGTATGGGCATCAACACGGATTCGATTGTTTCCGGAAACATTGGATCACCCAAACGAATGGACTACACTGTAATTGGTGATGGGGTTAACCTTGCTGCAAGAATTGAAAGTGCGTGTAAACAATACGGTGCACATATTTTAATTAGTGAATATACTTACAAAGCTGTAAAGGCAACATATCGGACTCGCCAGGTAGACTATGTTATTGTTAAGGGAAAAACTGAGCCTGTAGGTGTATATGAAGTACTTGATTTTCATGACGATAAAAGTTACCCAAATCTAGTTGAAGCTCTTGGTGTTTTTAATGATGGGTACAGATCATGGAACGAAGCAAAATGGGACCAAGCAATTAAACTCTTCAAAGACGTTAAAAAAATTAATCCAAACGATAAATCCGCACAGCTGTATTTAGATCGATGTGATCATATGAAAAAAAATCCGCCCAAAGGAGAATGGGATGGTGTTTGGGTAATGACAACTAAGTAGACCTATTGGAATGGATGCAAAAGCACATCTGACAAAGGCGATTGCCTTAAACCCTGATTATTCGGAAGCTCATTACGAACTTGGTCTTTTACTAAAAAAAGATGGAGATACAGATCAAGCATTAGAATACTTTCAAAAAGCAGTTGCACTCAAAAATGATTTTGCTGAAGCAGAGTGCGAATTAGCCATTATGCTCCAACTCACCAAGGATTTGGAATCTTCAAGGAATCATTACTTGAATTCGTTGGAAATAAATCCAAATTATGCAAATTCGTATTTTCATTATGGATTGCTACTCATAGAGTTAGAGGATATTGAAGAGGCAAAAAACAATTTTGATAAAGTTACCGAAATCAACCAAAATTATTCACCTGCATATTTCCATAAAGCTAAACTGCTGACAAGTCCGGATGATTTTGAAGAGGCTAAGAAAAATTATGAAACTGCGATTGATATCAATGATCTGTATATTGAGGCACATTACTATCTTGCGAAACTATATTTAGGGGGTGTTGCCACTGATAAAGAAGGGACGATTATTGATAGTAAAGATACTGCTCAAGCAGAATTCCATTTTGAAAAAGTTATAGAAATTAACAGCAATCATTCTAAAGCTTATTACAACCTTGCAAAAATNCACTCNGATAATGGAAATACAAAGAAAGCTGAAACGCTGCTAAAGAAAGCAATTTCTCTAAATTCAGAATATTCAAAGGCTCATTTTCTGCTAGCTCATGTGTTTGAAGTGACTGGAAAAAATTCCCAGGCAAAAAAGCACTATGAGCTGTCAATTAAGCACTTTGAAGAAAATTCAATGGCACATTACCGACTTGGAGTAATGATGTACAAGGAGGATGCTCATGAAAGTGCCCTAGCCCACCTTAAAAATTCTGCGGAAATAAACCCACAACATGCTGAATCAAATTTCTATATAGCAATGATTCTCAGGCATGATGAAGATGCGTCATTGGCTAAAAAACACTTCTATAAAGCCCTAGAATTAGATCCAGAGTATTCAGAAGCTTATTTTGAACTTGGAAATCACTCGGTTGCAAACGGAGATTTCAATGAGGCTAAACTCCATTTCCAGAAAGCATCTGATTTAGATCAAAACTTTGTTTTAGCATATTTTCATTTAGCAAAGATTCTCAACAATCCATCCGAATATGATCAGGCTTATAGAAATTATGAAACTGCACTTGAGATTGATCCCGAACTTTCAGAATGTCATTATTGGTTCGCAAAACTTCTTTCTGGAGGTGAAAAGCTGAAGACTGACGGTTCTCTAATCACGGAACCTGAAATTCCGCGTGCAAAAGAACATCTAGAAAAAGCTTTAAAAATAAATAAAAAATATTCAAAAGCATATTACAAACTTGGCCTCCTTCTTGTGGGAGAATCGAAATTTAAAGATGCGATGAAAAATTTCGAATACGCAATTGCAAACGATTCTAATTTCGCCGAAGCACATTACCAAATTGCCCTCCTTTTGATGGATGATGCCGTTAACAAAATCCTCAGAACTTCAAGTACTAAGAAGGCTAAATCCAAAAATTAATTTTTATTTAGAACTCCAAAATGTGGATACAACGAACGAAGATGCGATTTCTCACCTGAAGAAATCACTCGAAATAGACCCCAAACACCTACAATCCTTACTTTTACTTAGTAAAATTTACATAGAAAACGGGAATTATTCACAAGCTGAGTCCTACTTGAATCGCGTTGAACAGGTTGACTCGCATAACACGGACCTGTGGTTTTTAAGATCCAAGTCTGCATTGGCACTAAACGATCTATTTGCCGCCAAAGAAAAAATTGAATTTTGTCTTAAAAATAAAATATATGAGGAAAAAATTCTGTGCTTAGCTTTAGAAATTTCTAACATCCTAAAAGATACCAAATTCAGGGTCTCTATACTTGAGCTTTATATACTTAATCATGAGGTAAACGGTCATATTTACCTTGAACTCGCAAAGTCCTTACAGGAACCGAACCAATATGAAAAAGCATCCTACTACTTTGATATCGCTAAAGAATTGCTCCCAAATAATACAAATGTACTACTTGAAATTGCCAAGTTTCATACATCAGCAAAAAATGAATCTGCAGATGGCACAATTGTTTCTAAAACTGATTATAAAAAATCAAAGACTTTATTGCTCAAATCTTTGAAAATTAAAAAGGAATTCAGCGAAGCATTATGTTTATTAGGAGAAATTTACTTTATCGAAAAGGACTACAAAACTGCAAAAAAATATTTCTCAAAATGCTACACCATTAACTTCAATAAAAAAGATTATTTACTTAAGTTGTATCATATAGCACGGGATGAAGGGGATACTAAAAGCCGAGATAAATATCTCCTTGAATCAACCGATTACAAAAAGCTTAAACCACTAGCATATGCTGAATTATGCAAAATAAACTTAGACTTAAATAAAAATTTAATTGCATCTGGTTTTGCTGCTAAATCGATTCTTGAGTATCGAAGAACCATTTATTCTCTTAATAAGGAGATAAAACAAAACTTAAAGCTCAACAATTTTCTACAATCAAGAAATCAAACAAAAGAATTGAGGATTTATTGTATTCAAATCGCAGAGGTTTATTTTTTGATGTCAAATCTTAAACAATCAAGTAAATGGAAGATGAAGTGCGTCAATAAGTCTTTGGAGTATAATCGAAATCACCCTCAGGCTAACTATACGAAGGCACAACTTCTAAAAAATACAAATAATCAGAAAAGTTCTTTTTATTTAAAAACCTGCTTTGAAAACGAATGGCGTCATTGGCAGTCTAGATGGGAATAAATAATCTTGAATGAAACTCAATTATCAGCTGAAGAAACAAAGGCACACCTTAAGATTATACTAGATAGCAACCCAGATTTTAATGAGGCCAATAAATTATTGGCTAAAGTTACCTCTTCCTGTGCCTCATAAAAAATAGCGGTAAACAAAATAAGTACAGTGCTCCAAGGGATAAAAGAAAAATACAAGTTTCTCTAAGTAGTACTGAAACAGAAATACAAACACAAATCAAGATGAGCACCCGCCTTGTTTTGGATAAATTTATTTTAATAGATTTTAAACTTGGGGTCGGAATCGTTGAAATCATCAGATAAGATATAAATAATACCCATAAGACTACTGGCATCGCAAATAGGTATTGGTAGTCCAAAAATGAAAATCTCTTACTGAGTACATCGATTCCTAAAGGCATAAATATAAGATACGCCCCGGCAGGTGCAGGTACTCCATAAAAAAAGGTTCCTTTATTTTGAAAATTACGTTTCTTCTGAATGCTAACATTAAATCGAGCAAGTCTAAAAATATTACATACTGCAAAAGTTAAAAACGGTACCCATAACCATTCTTGTGTGTAAGGTGAAAGTTCACTTTCTGTTATTCCGATTAACCAAAGATAAACGATNATCGATGGAGCAACTCCAAANGTAACGGCATCTGACAANCTGTCCAATTGCGCCCCAAAATTTGAAGTCGCATCCAATAATCGAGCTAAGAGTCCATCGAGTCCATCCAAACAGCATGAAACAAGTACCGCGATTACTGCCATCTCGTAATTTCCTTCGATTGNTAAACGTATGGAAGTTAAGCCTGCACAAATACTGATTGTCGTAAATATGTTAGGAAGAAGTTTTACAACTGTATTTATGTTGTTATTACTCAAAGTAANTTCTAATGATATTTATTAAAGGAACATNGTCATATTTAATGATCTTCGTCCTTTGTTCATTGATATCTTGTAAGCGTTGGGATCCAAATGTTCAATTTGAAAATGATATACAACAACAAAGAAAAGAATTAATTCTTAGAGAAAATCGATCCAATGCCGACAAACANTCAGAGTTAAATTCATTCATTTCTTNCATTTCACAGATTTTATNAAAACGGGATGAGTTTTTAAAATGGTCANAANATAAAGCCATAACTTATAAAATAACGACTCGTTCAGATTTTAAGGGAGAAAATTGGGAAACTAGGACTTATGAAATTAGNAGTCTGATCATTGCACAATATGGTTCTGGTAGTGAAATGATAAAATATTATAGGAAAATCAAAAAGCCTCTTAATCTAACATTCATAACGAATGGTACCCGAATAATTAGTCCTTCGATTTTTTAACTTCCTTTTCCATTGTTAAAATAACCTTCTGTAAAGCTCCATCTCGTATAAGTGCAGGGGTTATCTGCTTTAGTTCCCAGCCAAATTTAGCCTGCTCATTCAAAACTTCAGATATCATACCACTCATTTTCGTAGATGTATCATCCCCTTTTACTTTTAGCCCAGGTACAGTAACTACAAAAGATTTATAACTTAGAGACATTGTGNNTTTANATNNCAACCATCTTATGCNTCGTCAGGTGAATAGTATTTTGAATAGTATTTGTACCTATAATAACCATATCCATAGTAACCAGAGTAGTAGTACCCAGTTGCCTTCTTCGAGGGCAGGTCATTTAGAATTACACCCAAAATATTTGCGCCAGTTATTTTCAGATCACCTATTAATCTTTTGACCACATGTCGCGAAACTTTTCCATATCTTGTAACGAATAATACTTCATCAGTTTTTCTTGCTAAAGCTATAGAATCGGGGAATAAACCAGCAGGAGGACTATCAAAAATAACAACATCTGCCATTTTTTTNAATGCTGCGAGTAAAAGTTCAAACTCTTTCTTTTCTATGATCTCAGTTGCGGCACGAGTTTTTCCACCAGAAGGAAGCAAAAAAAGGTTGGGGTGGATGTTACATAAGCATTTTTCTATTTTCTCACTAATTTGTTCTTCCGTTGCATTCGGAGTATTTAAGATAGTCATTACGCCAGCATCATTACTTTCATTACAAAAATTATGTAAGCCTGGCCTTCTTAAATCAAAATCGATAAGGATAGTTTTACTTCCATGGTTCGCACAAGTGTGAGCATAATTNGCAGATATTAGACTTTTTCCTTCACTTGGAATAGCTGATGTTACAAGTATAGATCGAGATCCTCTTACATTAGAATTCATCTGGATTTTACCATACATTGATCTGAAAGATTCTGTTAAGCTATCATCCAAATCATCCCCAACGATCTTAGGCCTTCGAATTTCATCAATTTCAGAAATTTTTTGTATCCCGGTAAGTAAATCTTCACCGACAAAAGTCTCAATATCCCAAGGAGACTTGATCCTATTGTCGATTATTTCAAGAGCAACTGGTACAACAAGAAAAATNCCAANAAAAATTAAAAAACCCTTGTTGNTTTATNTTACCATAATCAGGNCTGNATGGACNTCCAGGTATNCNTGCTAGTTGATCNTTCTGCAAAGGATCATCTTGTTCGGANGGGAGTGCAGCTTCAATCCTAACATCATCCAATCGTTTGCGGATAATATCTGTACTAGATCTTACAACTGCCAAGTTTCTCTGAGCTTTGGAAATAGCCTCCTCAATTAAACCAAGTCTCCTCGATTCAGATTGTACTTTTTCCATTGCACCCATAAATTCTCGTTCCTGAGCATCCAATTGAATATGACGATCACGTAAGTCTTCAATGGCAAGAGTAACTTCCTTTCCAAGAAGTACCTTTACTTCTTGTACCTGTCTTTCATTTTCGATCATCTTGGGATGATTAGGACCGTACCCAGTACCAGTCTCTACATAGGTTTTTCTTTGCTTCTCGAAACTCAATAGCTGTTGCCTTAAGAAAGGGATGTTTCCATATCCTTCAATAACATCTATTTCAAAGTATTGTTTTACCTGTGCAATATTAGATTCAACATTGGTTTTTTCACCCTTTTCTCCGAGTTGGACCAATTTACCGCTAGAACTTACTCGCTTACGAATGTCTAATATCTGCCTTAAAATTGAATTAATCTGAATTTGATCCAACTTTGAAGTTGTCATCTTTGCTTGATACTGGCCTTTTTTACTAGAATTAATCTTTTTTTCATCTTCAATAAAGGGAATGTCATTAGATTCCTTAATATCAGAAATTTCTTGAAGGATTCGATCCTCTTCCATAAGGCTTTTATCAAGCAATAATTCTAGTATACCCTTAGCATTTAGTACCTGTTCAGTCTTTCTTAAACTATTGAGCTTATCATATTCCTTTTGCACAAGGTCAGCTATTATCATAGCACCCATACCAGTTCTACTTTGTGAATTGATCCTAAATCGTGGTCGTCCTTCTGATGGCGAAGATACAGAAACACTATATGTAACGATGTTTTCTATTTTCATCGGAGTGCCATCGTTTAAATAAGGAGCAAGCAACTCAGTTTTAAATTCCGAGTTTTCGTTAATTCGAGAGATTACATTCATTCGTAGGTCTTGACTATTGAGACCATCCAGATGCTTTGAAATTAACCCATTGACCTGTTGATCACGATCTACTTTTTGAAGATTAAGAACATTCGGTGGAGGGATTAATACAAAAGAAGAACTAGTTTGAAAAAGTTCCGGTACTTGAAGTTGTTTGTAAACATAAGCAAGTGAGAATGGCAGTGCCAATGTCACTGCCAACAGCCAACGGTCGCGAAGAATTAAAAGATAATCGCTTAAGGTTTTATTTTTTTTTATTTTAGGATTAAGTTTAGAAAATCCTTCTGTATTGTCATCTAAATCCATTAGAACAACCTTTCAGGAACATTGATTTGATCTTCCGGATAAATCCAAAATTTGTCATTGCGATTGTTGATAGAACCACGTGCCAAAGATTCCACGTCTACTTCAAATGTCTTTTGCTCAACTTTTCCGTTAGGTTGATAATAGGTTCTTGAAACATATACTTTATTTTTTCTGGCAATATCAGTAAATCCGCCAGACATAGAAATTAATTCAACTATATTCATTGCCTCAACTTCTGGTGGAAGTGCAAAAGGTCCTTTTTTATTCACTGAACCGGTTAAATAAACAAACCTTTTTGAATATTCGCTGATTGAAACATTTACAACAGGTCTAAGGAAGATTCCTTTTTGAATATATTCTTGCGTAATTAATGTTTCCAAATTTTTGATAGATAAATTAACAACCTTGAACTCACCGACATAAGCCAAGCGAATAATTCCATCATTTGGGACTAACGCCCTTACATTGCAGTCTGCTTCATTTAATATTGATACGCTTATCTTATCACCAGGTCTAATGCGATAGCCATTTTCTTCTTTTAGAGTAGCCGATGTTGCTTGAATAAGTTTTTGGCCAAATAGAGCGGGGGTTAGTAAAACAAATATCTGTAATAAAACAAATCTCATGAATAATTAAAACCTTCCTGAAGCAAATAGTTCGATTGTATGCCTATCATAAGATTCCTTTTTATTATTTATAAGAGAAAAACTGTAAGATGAGCCTATCATTATTTTATCGCTCCAACTGTAATCTACTCCAAAACCAAGGCCAAACTGATCTAATTTAGTACTAGAGCCATTTAAAAGTGTGTATTCAATAACCGAATAATTAGTATTTGCTGATCCCCTCAGGCGATCAGTAAGCTTGTGATTTACACCGACTCCAATGTTAGTACTAAAGTTCGAACTGCCTTGAGCAGATGGTGCGAAATTCCTACTAATTGAATAGGTGGACGATGTTTTAGAATTATGTACCCAACTTAAATTAAGAGAGGTAACAAAGTTGTCGTCTGATTGCAGGGATTCTTTTTCATAATTTATCCAAGAATAGCCAAGTCCGATGTTACCAGAAAGCTTAGAAGAGTATTCTCCATTTAATCCCAAAGATATAGCATGATTTGAAGAATCTGCGGCATTTGCCATTGAAGCACCTGAGGTTGCCTTTGTGAATGTATAATCACTGTAAATGTCAAGCTTCTCAGAGTATATGTAAAATGCACGAAGAGAAAGTGGCAAACTTGTTAGATCAGTATATGAATTTTCTAGCGAGCCACTCTGATAATTCTGAAAGGAAAAATTTGTTCCAGTACCAACACCAAATTTAGCACTATGATTGTAACGTAAATTCAAATTGGTAGTAAAATAAGTGTACGATACTAAATCCTGATCAATGATACTTGTATCTATATGTTGACCGACTTCAAATGATGCATCAAATCTTATTTTAGCATTATTCGAAATTCGCTTTCCCTTAGAAAGAGTTTCGTCAAAATCGATGCTGAAATTAGTAACGGGAACAATAAAACTTTTATCAGAATTCTTAATGAATCTAGTCACAGATACTCCAGCAGAACCAGTGAATTCCAAAAGGTATATCTTTTTAGAAAAATGAACAGTGGGTGTGAAATTTAATATAAAATCGTCCTGACTTTCTAGTTCGTCTTTAGCAGGGCTATTAGTGGATGCACTTTGGAAAACCTGGTTAGAAACACCGAACAAGTTAGAATCGTAAGTCAGACTTGCCCGTGCTCCTATATCTAACTCCCTCAAAGATTTAAAAGGGTTGGCTCCTGCTAAAAGAATTCCAAGGAAATTAATTATGAGCAGTTTAACAAATAAAGAATTCATAGAGTTTGCATTGCAAATGAGTGAGGTTTTATGTCAATACCATTTTACTGATGAATTGGAAGACACTTTCTACCCTAATACTATTTTGCTCACTCGGTTGGATAAACAGCAGTAAGTTTTATCAGAATTTAGGAATCGTTATTACATCAATCCTTTTGATTTACTGTTTATGGCTACTTTCCGCTAGAAAACTTAGGAAGGTAAAGTTCTATTCTTACCTCACAATCCTCATAATTATACCTATTATGATTTCAACGATGAATTCATACCTACTACCAAAGGAATTTAATATTACAGCAGAATTCATTGCAAAGAGTTTAAGTCAAAGAGATGATGACACTAAGTCTGCATACTACACTGAAGTAATAGAGAATATAAAAACTAGTTTTAGAACTCATCCAACTACATCATTTTCCATGCTTATTGAAATAGACAGGGAATTGAACTCAGAGAAGTTAGTTGCTTCAGATTTTTTGAACTTTTTATTGAGTGAAAATATAAATCCTTTTCTTCCATCAATGCCATACAATCCAGTTAATACAAAGTTATATATGGTAAAGTTTTTTTTTCTAATATTGCTACCTCTGAGTCTAGCATTTTTTTTAATTATAAATAGGCAAAAAGAGAATATATTTTATACATTAATATTCTCTTGTTTAGTTTTATCATCTATTGGAATTTACTTTAAGTATCTTTATTCGAGTGGACTAAGTATTCAAGATAAAGAAATTCTCGGAATTTGGGCAGCGCCAGAACCGAGGATTTGTTTCTCTAGTTTTTCATACAAGAATCACTGGTCAGCATATAGTATACTCATCCTTTCAACATGTTTTTCTATGATGATAATAATCTCAAAAAAAGAATCTTTTACACTTCTACGATCAAATAAATTTATCTTTTTAATAACATCAGTTATTTGTATAGTTTTTGGTATTTTTTATTCCAATTCTAATTCCGGTGTTATCTTAGCTTGCTTACTTATATTTATTTTCTTAATAATCAGTGTATTTAATAAAACTGGCACAAAATTATATTTTCTTTGTATATTTTTTTTGATATCAAGCATTTTAATTTATTATTTACTAACAAGTAATTTATATCATAGGTTAGAAAGCTTTATCACTGGAGAATCATTTAGATTACATCTTTGGAAAGATCTCCTCTTTCAAATTCAGGCAAAGACTTTTTGGGGATTTGGTTTGGAATCGTATCAGACCTTAAATGGTCTTTTTCAAAGCAATGAAATTACATCTGCGCGATTGCAAAACTTACAGGGCGCTCATCAATTATATATTCCAATTACCGTGCACGCTCATTCTGACTTCCTTCAACTGGTAACTGAACTTGGCTTTAGCGGTTTTTGTTTATTTGTTTTTCCGGTCATATTCATCATTCTAAGAAATATTATATCCTCTGATGACCCCGCATTTCCGTATATTTCTTATGGATTGTTTGTTTTTCTAATTTATTCAATTTTTGATTTCCCTTTAAGAAATCATGCTTGTCTTTCTATGTTTATTTTTCTTTTCAGTGTTTGTGTCTTATCTTCGAGGAAGAAGTTTAACCATTTTTAAATTCGATTTCATCTTGCAGTTAAGGGAAATTTGTATGAATTTATGGAGTAATGCCCTCTTTGGTTAAATTCAGTTTGATTTGGATATTCACTAGTGTGGATATCACATTTGCTGATAGTACGAAGACCATAATTGAAACCACCTTGTTAGTTAATATTGATAATGCGGTTGAAACTTCTGAAAGAAGATACTCTTCTTCGTATCAGACATTTGGAAAAGAAAATCTTATCTCACAAGAGATTGATAATTCTTCATTAGATCCAAACTCAGAATTAGGCACATCACTCGACTTAATATTCGCTACACTTACAGAAGGAGAATTATTTGATGC
>NHCX01000060.1 GCA_002168015.1 Verrucomicrobia bacterium TMED44 | reverse complement strand
TGGATTTGAAAAGGAAAACCTTACCCTTCGAGGTTCGTTTGAACATTCCCGGTCTGCTTTTGAATCCAAGAAGAGCGGTACTGTTGCTTTTATGGGTGGTTCGATTACCGAAATGGACGGGTATCGGCCCATGCTTATGGAATTTTTGAAGCATAGATTCCCTCAAACTCAATTTNATTTTATCAACGCGGGTATATCATCGACCTGTTCCACCACCGGAGCATTTCGTCTCCGACGGGATGTTCTTACAAAAGGTCCCATTGATTTGTTTTTTCTTGAATTTGCAGTTAACGACGATCAGGACGCATCTCATTCAAAAGATGAATGTATTCGCGGAATGGAGGGAATCATTCGGCAGATGAGAACGGAATTTCCCTACGCCGATATCATTGTCACCTACTTTGTAAACCCGGGAATGCTTGGCCTGNTACAGGACGGGAAAACGCCCATTTCGATGGCCGCCCATGAACAAGTTCTTGAAAAATACCAAATTTCAAGGATCCACTTGGCTCGTGAGCTTGCTATGCAAATAAATGCAGGAAGATTTAGCTGGGAAAAATTTGGGGGTACCCACCCTAAGCCTCCTGGAAACCGGTTGTGTACCGATATGCATGAAAAACTGTTAACCATGGCATGGAGCGGTCCATTTCCCCAAAAAGTCCAACCTCATTTTCTGCCTAAAGTTGAACTAGATCCGTTTTGTTATCAGTACGGACGCTTCTTGAGCCCCAAAGATATACCTCTAGCAAAAGGTTGGAAATATTCTGAACCAAAGTGGGAGGAAATCAAAGGTCTTACACGACAAAGATACCTTGGTNGATCGCTACTTCATACCCATGGAAGTACGAAACCAATAAGTTTTGAGTTTGAGGGACAGGCTGTTGGTGCTTTTGTCCTAGCCGGACCGGATGCGGGAAAAATTCGCTACATGATTGATGGAAAANATGAAAGAGAAATTAATCTTCGTCACCGATACAGNTCAAATTTACATTACCCGCGAACTGTTATGTTTGCTGATGATTTAATACCGGGTACTCATGAAATTAACATTAAACCCCACAATCCAGATTCGGGCACTGCCATCCGTATAATGGAATTCTGCACTAATTAACCACCCATGTCTCAACATCCTTTTCTACAAATTTCAGGTTACCCCGATTGGGAAACTTTAACGCCGGATAATGTTCGCACAGATATCACTATCGCTCTTGAAAAGGCAGAAGAAAACCTCCAAAAGATTCGTGAACTTCAAGCTAAGGAAACGAACTTTACAAATACAATCAAGGCTCTTGAGCATGCCAGTTACGAACTTTATTACGCATGGGGACTGATAACCCATCTTGATTCCGTCTGCAATTCGCCTGAGTTAAGAGAGGTGCATAATGAAATGCTTCCTGCGGTAAGTAGTTTTGGTGCAAAAATCACGCTTGATTCTGAACTCTGGGAATCACTCCAATCTTTTGCAGAGAGCGAACAAGTTTCTGATCTCAACCCGATCGATCGCAGGCTATTTGAGGAAACCCTGCTTGATTTTAAGGAAGCGGGTGCAGATTTGCCCGAAGCCAAAAGAAAAAGACTNGAATCCATCTCACAGGAGTTGGCTCAGGTGACCCAAAAATTTTCAGAACAGGTTCTCGACGCAACCAATNAATGGAAACTCGTGATTCGGGATGAAGATAAGCTTACAGGCTTACCCGAAACAGCAAGGGAAGCAGCACGCCAGACTGCGATTGAAAAACTAGGGGATACTGAAGGAAAAGAAGCATGGGTATTCACTCTTCACACACCCTCAATGCTCCCTGTTCTTCAATATCTTGAGAATGACGATATTCGCAAAGAGGTTTGGGCTGCAAGTAATAGCCTCTGCGTGGATGCACCTTTTGAAAATGAACCACTGATCCGCCAGATCATCAAGTTAAGACAGGAAAAAGCGGAAATCTTGGGTAAAGATAATTTTGCCGATGCAGTGCTGGCCAGACGAATGGCCAAGAATGGCGAAAAAGCAGATCAATTTATTTCGGAACTGCGGGAAAAAACTGCNCCCTTTTTCCAAAAGGAAAACCANGAACTTGAAGAATTCAAAGCTGAGAAAACCGGGCAAACAGTTGAAAGGCTCGAGCCCTGGGAGGTGGGATTCTGGTCTGAGAAATTGAAAAAAGAGCGTTANGATTTCGACGATGAAGATCTTAGACCCTACTTCCCCATTCAATCCGTATTACATGGAATGTTTGAACTGGCTACGGAAATCTTTGGCCTGTCAATTCAGGAAAAGCCCACCCGTTTTGAAGATCAGGTTTTCGATCATGCTAAGGGAGCCGAAGACAAACCCGAGTCAGTTTGGCATCAGGATGTTCGCTTCTATGATTTAATCGATACTCGAACAGGACAACTGCTCGGATCCTTCTATGCTGACTGGCATCCACGATCGAGCAAACGGGCGGGTGCATGGATGAATTATCTTAAAACTGGAGAACCAGTTGATGGTGGAAAAAGGGAACCTCATCTCGGCCTAATTTGTGGCAATCTTACCGCACCTACTCCCTCTAAGCCAGCACTGCTCACACATTACGAAGTTGAAACAGTTTTCCATGAATTTGGACATCTACTTCATCACCTTTGTGGAAATGTCAACCATCGTAGCCTTAACGGAGTCAATGTAGCGTGGGATTTCGTAGAGCTTCCCTCCCAAATTATGGAAAACTGGTGTTGGGAAAGGGAGAGTCTTGATCTTTTTGCCCGACATCATCAAACGGGAGAAACGATTCCTGAAGAACTCTTTCAAAAAATGTTACGGGCTCGTAATTTTATGGCTGGTAATACGATGATGAGGCAGCTAGCGTTCGCTAAGCTCGACTTGCAAATCCACCGGGTTCTAGCCAAAACAAATGTGGATAAACTTGAAGATTCCCTGCAAGAGACTCTTCGTGACTACTTACCCAAGCGCAAGACCACTCCGAGGACGATTGCCTTACGGTTCAGCCATCTATTTAGCAGTCCTGTGGGATATGCAGCAGCTTACTACTCCTACAAATGGGCAGAAGTTTTGGATGCAGATGCCTTCACACGGTTTAAAAAGGATGGGATAATGAATGCCACAACTGGGATTGAATTCAGGCAGAAAATTCTGAGTAAAGGAAATTCTGCACCACCCGATCAATTGTACCGTGATTTTATGGGTCGGGATCCTGAAGTCGAGCCGCTGCTTGCAAGGAGTGGGCTGGCAGGATAATAATACGACCTGATTTCACTCATATTACATGTCAACCAAACCTCAAGTTTTGGCCTGGATCACCTGTGACTCCGTCTATGTGGATCCGGCAACCGGTAAACATACTTTACTGGGAATATTCTCCAACCTACGGGCAAAAGAGTTTCCTGTGGTACATCCAAGAATGATCTGGTTTCTTTCCTTCTCAGACCTGACCAAGGGAAACCATCAATTAAAAATTTCCATTGGGATCCCCATGTCTGACGAAGAACCGCGCACTATTATTGAGAGAAAGTTCGAATCACCTGGACCCCAGCATCGGATCAATTTGATCAATGATATTCACCGGCTAAAGTTCGATGAGGCAGGTAACTATTCTATTTTAATTGAAATTGATGACCAGGTATTGCTTGCCAGCACTTTTCCCATTTCTCAGGCTAATGAACCATGAATTATTTTTCTATCCCTTTTTTTTTGGTTCTGTCTTCTCTTTGTTTGCTTTACGGAGAAAAAAAGGGGAAGGCTACAACATTTTATGAACCCGTTTGTTCTAAAATCGAAGGATGGACCATTGAATGGGATCCCGAGTTAGCCCATTCCAAAGATGGCTTTTTCCATGAAATAGAAAAAGCTCTGGCGAACCATTTTCAAAGAATTAAATTTTTACTTCCCGAGGATAAAGTAAAAGAATTGCAAACTCTTATCATTCGGGTGGATCGAAAACATGAGCTCTCCAACATGCAATATCATCCATCCAAAGGCTGGCTCATTCAAAAAGGATACGATCCGAGCTTAGAGAAAAAAGTTCACATTCCGAGAGCCGAAAACCTGCTCAAGCGCAGTACCTGGCAAAAGCATCCTTATGTAATTCTCCATGAATTAGCTCATTCCTATCACGATCAAATTTTAAACTTTAATCATAAAGAAATTATATCCGCGTACCAACGGGCTGAGAAAAATAAACTGTATGAAAAAGTTCTTCTATTCAGGGGCGGGACGACCAGTCATTATGCCCGAACGAATCATAAAGAGTTTTTTGCAGAGATGACTGAATCTTATGTCGGAGTAAATGACTTCTACCCTTTTGTTCGGGCTGAACTGAAAGAACATGATCCTGAAACATTTGCCCTGATGGAAAAAATTTGGGGGAAGTTTTAAAGCACCTGCCTGAAGTTACCTTTCTGGGCTTATCCTGCATTCGAATTTCTTATTCTATTCGGTTGATCCAAGACGATGTATCTTGAAAAGTGCATCAATTAATTTAGTTTGATACATATGCTAGATAGAATCAAACCTGACTCGACTGAATCAGGACCTCTCGTAGTTGTAGGTTCAGTTGCTTTTGACAATGTAATCACGCCGTTTGGCTCTCAGGAAGGAATCTTGGGAGGTGCTGCATCTTACTGTTCTTTTGCGGCTAGCTATTTTACCCAACCGCGAATGGTTGGGGTGATCGGAAATGATTTTGGAGAAGAATATGTGGATCGGCTTAAAAACCGAGATATTCACCTCGAAGGACTCCAAAAAGATGAGTCAGGTCCCACTTTTTTCTGGAAAGGGAAATATCACGAAAACTTCAATCGTCGAGATACGCTGGATATTCAATTAAATGTCTTTGAGAAATTCAGACCCGACTTACCCCAAAGCTATCTAGATTCCAAATTTGTCTTGCTCGGAAATATACACCCATCCCTGCAGATGCATGTACTGGATCAGTTACCGGGCAATCCTTTCGTCCTTGCAGACACGATCGATCTATGGATCGAGATAGAAAGAAATGCCTTATTGGAACTAATCAAAAGGGTAAGCCTATTTGTAATTAATGATACAGAAGCCGAAGAACTTACTGAGGAACCTAATATCATTCTAGCCGGTAATAAATTGCGTAATCTTGGACCAGAAGCTGTCATCATTAAAAAAGGCGAACATGGCGCAATCCTCTTTCATGAAGATGGCTTATTTGCCTTACCTGCGTACCCTGTAACTGAACTACGCGACCCGACCGGAGCGGGCGATTCTTTTGCCGGTGCCTTAATTGGAAGACTCGCTTCACGGAACCGTACTGATTTTAGTGCAATCAAAGAAGCGATGCTATACGGGACATGCACCGCAAGTTTGACCGTTGAGGCATTTGGCTGTGATCGGTTGGAATCAGCAGGAGCCCCAGCCATTGAAAAACGTGTGGATGAACTCAAAAGACTCATTTCGATAAGTTGAGTCAATCAGATCTGTTCACAAATTATCACTCTTATTCCATAGCGGGATTGATTGTTAAAAGTCTTCGATACCGCTTTATCCATGCATGCTTTTTGACTGGATGTATGCTTACTGCCTGTACCGAGCAAAATTCCGCAACCCCAAAGCAAGATATGGAGGAGAATTCAGAGACGAGAGATTCACCCAAAAATAATCGACCCATCCTCCCCTCTCAGGCAGAGATCAAAGATCTTCCTCCAGATGGTGGCAATGAATTCAATCGGCTTATTTTTGAAAATAGTCCTTACTTGCTTCAACACGCAAGGAATCCAATAGATTGGTATCCCTGGGGCATGGATGCCTTTAAAAAAGCACAGGAATTAGACCGTCCCATCTTTCTTTCAATTGGTTACACGACCTGCCATTGGTGTCATGTCATGGAGCATGAATCATTCGAGGATCAGGCAGTCGCAGATCTAATGAATCAAGATTACATTTGTATAAAAGTAGACCGAGAAGAGAGGCCTGATGTGGATAATGTCTACATGTCAGTCACGCAGATGATGACGGGTCGTGGAGGTTGGCCAATGACTGTGATCATGTCACCCCAGAAAGTTCCTTTTTTTGCTGGAACTTATTTCCCCAAATCATCGATGCTTCAATTGCTCCCGCATTTTGCCCGTGTCTGGAAGGAAGAGAGAAACAAAGCGCAGGAAGTTGGCCAAGCCATCATTAAAAGTCTTGGTGAACTACAAAATGGCCAGGCAGGGGGAGATATGAATGCTACCTATTTGGATGCGTGTTATGAAGCACTCAAAAAAAGCTATGATTCGCAATTTGGCGGATTTGGACAGCAACCCAAGTTCCCCACCTGTCACACCCTCAGCTTTCTTTTACGATACCATCAAAGAACTGGAGCTTCGGATGCATTGGAAATGGTGGAAAATACGCTCAGGAATATTCGCCTGGGAGGTATTTATGATCAGGTAGGCTATGGTATCCACCGATATTCAACGGATGAAAAATGGCTGGTTCCGCATTTTGAGAAAATGCTCTACGATCAAGCTTTATTTACGATTGCTAATCTTGAAGCCTACCTTGTCACAAAAAATGATTTCTATCTGCACTCCTGCCAGGATACCCTCGATTATGTGATCAGGGAGCTTACTTCAAAAGAAGGAGGTTTTTATTCAGCTGAGGATGCAGACACCGAAGGTGAAGAAGGGAAGTTTTATCTTTGGTCAATGGATGAAATTATCTCTGCTCTAGGAAAAGAAAATGCCCTGATCTATGCGGAAAAGTTTCAATTCCAGAAAAAAGGAAATTATTTGGATGAAACCTCTCATGAGTTAACCGGTAAAAATATTCCCCACCTGTCAGCAGAAACAACTGTTCTGACAGAGGTTGATCCAAGAGACGAAAAATTTCGAATGTTACTTTTTGACTCTAGGGAGGAAAGAACGCACCCGCAATTGGATGATAAGATATTAACTGATTGGAATGGCCTAATGATTTCAGCATTTGCAAGGTGTGCCCGTGCATTCAATAACGATACTTACTTGAATACCGCCAGAAAAGCAGCTGACTTTTGCATTTCCAACCTACGAGGCTTAGACGGAAAATTACTCAAACGGTGGCGAAATGGAAACGCCGGACTCCCTGCCCATCTCGAGGATTATGCTTTTTTAACTCAGGGTCTAATTGACCTTTATGAAGCAAGTTTCGAGAGCAAATATTTAATTCATGCAGTTGAACTGACCAATCTTACAATTGATTTATTTGAAGACGAAGATAATGGAGGATTCTATTTAACTTCGGATGATGGCGAAAAACTCTTGGTTCGTCCGAAGGAAATCTATGACGGGGCGATTCCTTCCGGGAATTCTGTTATGGCCATGAACCTTGTCCGATTATCTCAGATGACCGCAAATTCTACTTATAAAGAAAAGATGTTTTCTTTGTTCTCAGCTTTTTCAGGTTTCCTACAAAAGAATCCTCAAGGTGCAGAGGTCCTTCTACAGGCCCTCGACTTTACTCTTGGGGATCCGTTGGAATTAGTTGTGGTAGGCGACCCATACAATCAAGAAACCCAGGATTTACTTCTTGAAATCAATCAGAAGTTTCTTCCCTCCAAAATATTACTCTTCAAAAACATTTCTGCCAAAGATCAGGAATTGATGGACCTTATTCCCTTTTTAAAAAATCAAAAACTGGTGGAAGGAAAACCTGCAGTGTACGCTTGCCGGAATCAGACCTGCGACAAGCCAAGAACAAGTCCAGAGGAGTTAGCTGCGTTTCTTAAAATGTCTATCAAAAACTAACTTTTTTTATACCCGAGGTGAAGGGCGACAATTGAAAATGTTAATGCCGAAAACCGAATTCTCTCAAAACCTGCTTTCTTAAACTCTCCAACCAAGCCAAACCTATCGGGGAATCCAGCTATGCTTGTACCCAAGTATAAATAGGCATCACGGTCACCAGTGACGAAACGGGCCATCCAAGGAAGAACGAAGCGAAGATAAAAATAGTAGAATGGACGGAACCAGAAGTAGGGCTGACTAAATTCAAGCACGAGCAATCGACCATTGGGCTTAAGTACACGGTTCATCTCTTGAAGACCTTTTTCACGGTCAGCTAAATTTCGTAAACCGAAAGAGATGGTGATCAGATCAAAAGAATCGTCAGGAAAGTCAAGAGACAGGCAATCACCTGTAGTGAAAATATTGGAACTCTCATTCAATCCCTTCAATGATCTTTTTATTCTGGCCTGATCAAGCATGGGCTCACAAAAGTCTACCCCAGTAATTTGAGTATCCAAAGGTAATCCATTTCTCAGTGCAAAAAGAACATCCCCACTGCCCGTTGCCAGATCCAAAACCTGCTGACAAGCCTCTTCCCTTGCTAGTTTAACTAATCGATTACGCCATAAATAATCGATACCCCCTGACAAAAAATGATTGGCCAAGTCGTAGCGATGAGCAACTTTTTCGAAGGTCGCCCGTACGGATTCGGGATCCGGACTACTCACCAGATTCTGGCTTTTTTCCAAAACTATCAATTACCCAGCGGGACAATTCCTTATCAGGATCATCAATTGCTTTTCTTTCGATCACAAAAGATTTTTTTCCGGTCCTCTGTGAAATGATCGAAAGTCCATGTTGAAAATCAGCGAATTTCTTTTCGCAAAATGCAAAGACCGAACGGTTTCCCTGGGCGGCTAATTTGACCAGTGCAACTTTCGCCGGTTTTCGGATGCGCAACTCGAATCCATGAAGACGTTTAAAGTCGTCCACAAAACGATCGACATCAGCAAGCATGGAATCATCAACTTGATCGCGGTTTTGCTCAAGTAATTCTTTAATTGAATGATGGGGACTTTCAACAGTCTGATCATCCACATCAAAGGACCTGATGCCAGTAGATGGAAGTTCAAATTTATATTCTCGGAATGTTCTCTCGAGTATGGTTACGAGCCCGCGCGCTCCGGTTTTTTCGTCTGCTGCTTTTTCTGCAATTTTCAAAATTGCATCGTCCGTGATTTTAAATTCAATGTTATATCCTGCAAAATCACTCCTGTACTGCTCCAAAACATTCCCTTCGGAAGAGCGCAAAATTTCACTCAAATCTTCCTTAGTTAAATCTTCACAAGCTACCCGCACAGGTAAACGACCAATAAACTCGGGTTCGAAGCCATAATCAATAAAGTCACGGGTTTCCGCTTTACCCAGAAAAGAAGAAGAAGTCTTTTCATTTTGTGTCTGCTCATCTGAAGAACCAAACCCTATACGGTTAAGGTTTAAACGCTTACGTACATTCTCACCAAGTTGATCAAACGCACCACTTACAATGAAAAGAATATTTTTGGTCGAAATGGTTGATTTCCCTGGCTTCCCCCCTTTTTGAACATCCATAAAGGCTTTCATCTGGCCCATCATATCCTGAGGGGAATGAAGATTAACTTCTGTTTCCTCCATTAATTTGAGTAGATTTATTTGCACCCCGCGGCCCGAGACATCACGGCCACTTTTGGACGCTTCAGACGCGATCTTGTCAATTTCATCCACATAAACAATTCCATACTGTGCTAACTCCACATCTCCATCCGCAGCCTTGACCAAATCTCGAACAAGATCATCCACATCATAGCCAACATACCCTGTCTCGGAAAATTTAGTGGCATCTGCCTTCACGAAAGGAACCCCGATCAATTGGGCAACATTTCTCATAAGAAATGTTTTACCCACCCCAGTTGGTCCAAGAAGAAGCACATTCGGTTTAACATAGGAAGCGTTGGCAATTTTAGAATCCTTCATGCAGGTTCGGATGTGGTTGTAATGATCGCAAACTGCAACGGCCAAAACCCGTTTTGCCTGTTCCTGCTGAATGACAAAACGGTCAAGATAATCACGAATCTCCTTAGGCTTGCGATCGAATGAACGAATACTTTCGAGCTTTTCATCCCTTGATGGTTCAGATTCTTCCGGAGGCTTATCCTTTGGCGATTCACCAGCATCTTTTTCTGAATCATCCTTTCCGGTCATGGATTGCATAAAAGGTGCAAAAGCGACTTGGACATTCTTGTTCTTAAATAGGTCACGCAGTTGTTTTTGCATTTCCTCCAATGGATTATCATCGTCTTTTTTAGTCATAGATCAAAATTATGAGTTTGACAGGTTGTTGTCTGTTGGGAATTTATGAAAGTTCACAAATTACCCTAAACCCCAAGCCAAGTGCTTTCAAACAGTTTCCTATTATGTCGAATAACCTGACCAAAAGAGAAATCGTTCAAAATATTTACGAGAGTGCCGACTATAACCATAAAGATGTCACTGAAATTGTTCAGAAAACCCTTGATAATATCAACAAAGCTCTAACATCGGGCATGAATGTTGAATTACGTAATTTTGGCGTTTTTGAGGTACAGGTTCGTAAATCTCGAGTCGGTCGAAATCCTAATAAACCAGAAACAGATGTTGTCATTCCTCGTCGGGCAGTCGTCAAATTCAAAGCTGGCAAGGAAATGAAAACGGGTCTCACGAAGTTGGATCTAGATAACATTTGATCAATAGGGGAATCGATATCTATGTTTGATACCCTCCCGGGCTTTCGGGATTTTCCGCCGGAAGCCTGTGCCCGCCGCAACCATCTTTTTCGGGTTTTCCGCAATGTTGCCCGTGCGTTTGATTTTCGTGAGTTCGACGCTCCTATTTTAGAACCATTAGATTTA
>NHCX01000059.1 GCA_002168015.1 Verrucomicrobia bacterium TMED44 | reverse complement strand
CATATCTCGGCCCCCGAAGCGAAAGGTACTTTCGGTGTGCTCGATACCCAATAAATGAAGCATTGTCGCATGCAGATCATGAATTTCGTAGCGGTTTTCCACTGCCTTGTACCCAAATTCATCCGTGGCTCCGACGGTTACTCCCGGTTTGATTCCCCCACCCGCAAACCAGGTTGTGAATCCGAATGGATTATGATCTCTTCCGTTTGATCCTTGGGCAAATGGGGTGCGGCCAAACTCGCCCGTCCAGACAACCAGGGTGTCATCCAACATACCTAATTTCCTAAGGTCGCGAATGAGGGCCGCAATCGGTTGATCCACAGATTTGCAGTTTTTCCCATGTCCATCCACTAATCCACCATGTTGATCCCAACGATCTCCATTTCCACCCGGACAGGTCAGTTCAATAAAACGAACCCCCCGCTCCACTAACCTGCGTGCCAGCAGGCACTGCATGCCAAAGGTTCGTGTATTTTTAAAATCTGAATCCATCCCATACGATTTTTTTACCGCTTCAGATTCACCTTTTAAGTCCATCAATTCAGGTACGGAAGTCTGCATTTGATAGGCAGTCTCATAATTCTGAATCGCTGCTTCGACCTGGGGGTCAAAGTCCATTTCCTGCAAAGAAGAGCTATCCAGATCAGACAGCAGAGATAATTTATTCTTCTGTAAATCAGATGATTTTTCCTTCGGTTTAATATTCGCGACCGGTTCATTTTGAGGAAGAAAAACGGATCCCTGATAACTGGCCGGTAAAAAACCGGAACCAAAACAATCCAACCCTCCAGGTGGAATTAAGCCACCATTTAATACCACAAACCCAGGTAAATTTTGATTCTCCGTTCCCAGGCCATACCCAAACCAAGCACCCATACTTGGCCGGCCCTGAAAACCACTACCCGTATGCAAAAAATAATTGGCGGAAGTATGTTCGGAAAAGTTGGAAGTCATCGATTTCACCATCGAAATCTCATCAATCACATCATCCTGTGCAATATGCGGAAAAAGATCGGACACCCAATGTCCACTCTGCCCCCTTTGTTTAAATTCCCAGGGACTTTTGAGGATTTTGCCAATATTATCAAATTGGGTGGGTGCCAGTTTCCCAATCACTTCTCTTGGGTCTTTTCCGTTGTATTTTTCCAAGGCTGGTTTGTAATCAAAAATATCCACATGGGATGGTCCACCATCCATGTAAAGAAAAATCACATTTTTGGCCCGGGGTGCAAAATGTGGTTTCCTCGGAGCCAAAGGGGAAGCAAGTGAATCATTGGATAAGGCAGAAAAGGCGAGTCCACCAAATCCCATAGCGCAGGATTGAAGCATGGACCTACGGGACAAGGGAGTATTAAATTGGTTACAATGCATGGCTTTGAAGTTTAGTTAAGAAAGAGAAATCCTTTCGAATTAATAAGGACGTGAGCTAAATCCGCCCATACCTCTTCGTTAAGACTCCCATGTGCTTTTGTTTGAGTTTCTAAAAATGCGAGAAGTTTTTCCTGCGCTTTCCCGTTTGGAGATTTTCCCATTATCATCTCAAAAAGACTTCCAACCGACTCCGATTCTTTGGNTTCTTNGNNTGGAAAATATTTTTNCCCATNANCTNGACATTGACCNATNACNAACGGNTCATTCATCAGNGCCAAAGATTGGGCNGGNACATTGGAAACNGACCTTTTNCCCTTCGTCCCNAANGGNGCGGGNTGATCNAANGCCANCATNAAGGGNGAAAGAAANTTNCGGTAAACNGANCCGTANATNCTNCTTCTNCCNGCTCCNTCNAGAGGTCCATTTTTCTTNCCTCCNCTNCCCGTCATNAANGCAGTNTTANAAATNGGNACNGANGGNCCNNANANCTTNNTNTCGATNCGACCAGAGAATGAAAGAATTGAATCNCTNATNGCTTCTGCCTGCAATCNNCNAACCGGCATNTTNTGNANTAAAATATTTTGNGGNTCNGATANNCTGACTTTTTCCTTATNNCANGANGGATNNAAANNACTNGATTGACGATAGGTTTTAGAAAGTACAATTTTTCGAANCANNNTTTTNANNGACCAATTATTTTNNCNAAAATCATNGGCCANCCAGTCNAGNANTTNAGGNTGNCTNGGTTCCTGNCCCATNGGNCCAAANTCATCCGGAGTCGGNACGATNCCCCGNCCAAANAANTGCAACCANATACGGTTNGCCATNACNCGGGANACGAGNGGNTTATNNTCNGAGATTAATTGATCCGCNAAATCNANACGNGANCCNGCNTGNCCACCNANNNCAGTAAGGTTNCNNNCANNNACNGGTTCNCCNANNTTATGNGGACTTCCNCGNACATAAACATTNCCNTGAAAAGGACTCCCCTGCCCCATTGCCAATGTGTATCTCTCCGGGGGAGTTTTGNAATCAATGACTTCAGCTTGTCTCGATAATTCAGATATCGTTTGCTGATTTTCAAATGGAATAAGTCCTTCACTGTACAGATAATTGAGNAATGCATATTCCTCTCCGGAAAATTTGCCCGTATTAATTTTATCAAATGATTTTCCGAGGAAATCGTCTAGGAATTTGGGGAAATTACTTGCCTCAATTTTGTTATCACTCAGTAACAGAGAAAATTTGGAGTCGGGACTTCTTCCCATTCCGGAATTGGAAAACCTAACTTGATCAATTTCAAGAAATGCGTCTGTACCGCGATCCACAAATTCTAGGTAGGCCCAATGGCCTTTGTATTTTTTGGACGATAAACTAAACCATTTGAATTCTCCCTCGGAATTTGCCTCTTTAATAACCGTGCCGCCAAAAAGTAAACCGGAGTGTTTGCCCATATGGTAATTATCGATCACTACCCGCATAAAAACCTTCTTTGCTTTGGCCCTAACTAAAATTTGATCGTGCTCAATTTTGAAATGGGGGGACCGCAGGTTGCCTACCCGNCTATTTCCTAAAGTATTTGAGGAAAGTACACTCCGATTAGGAAAAAGGTTAGATCCATCAAACGAAATTACTTGATGNCCTCGTGGTTTAAACGCTTCACCTGTGATTTTCCAGCCTTTTGGAATTTCCGAGGAAGTGAAATTTGCAAAAGACTGACTATTTTTAATGAAATTCTGTTCCGCTTTGACCAGTCCNTTGTACGAGTTTTTTGCACTTTTTATGCTTTGCAACAACGAAGGTAGATTGGGTCGCTTTCCAAAATGTTGACACCAAGAAAGGAGGGTTTTTTTTGAAAGCTTATTTTCGGCGGAGACCCTGGTGATAAGAACATCGGAAGGTACAGGTGATTCAATCAGTTCAGCAGCAGGAGTGTTTGATTGAACAAAGCGATCCGCATGAATGTGACCCCAACCGCCCGTTGCATTATCGATTAATCGAATCTGTGCTTTTTTCCCAAGATATCCGCTTATGTCCCAAGATTTTGGTGTGAAAATTTCATTATTCGAACCTCGGGAAATTATTTTNCTACTTTCTTCTATCCATAATTCAACACCCACTTTCTCGATAGCTCCACCCGCGATTAAAAAATTCATAAATCGCTTGGTGATTATAAACTCAGGCGANAACAAAGAGCCGGTTAAATTNTCGCCGCCAGTGANTAACGAGCCTGCCCAGCCTTTTCCATGATATTTGGTTACAGGGTTTCTCCCGGAAGTCTTGGTTTGAGGACCTNTNCCAAAAGCTTTNCCANCTGGTTTCCATTCTCCAAAATCGTTCTCAAANTCTCCCAAAACCTCACCATTCCAAGGATTCTCATCCGTTGGAGAAACTTTTTTGGGCTCCATGAGTTTCGATGAGACATTCCAGTAATCACTGGGTTTTCCGGAATTAAAATCAAATCCTTCAACACTTAGAAAGCCTTCTTTCGCAAGGGAAAGAAGTTGACCGGATATTTCTTCCCTTTCCCCTCTCACATCTAAAGGATATTCCTGCCTGGTACTACCCTGCATAAAAGCCGCCAGGGAGTAGTAATCCTTTTCTGATATGGCATCAAATTTATGATCGTGACATCGGGCACATCCGATGGTTAATCCAAGGAATGTTTTTCCAAACACATCCAGTTGATTTTCCATACGGTCGGCGTTATCGACTTTTGAATCAGTTGGTGCATGAACTGCCTCGTGAAAATACCAAAAACCAGTTCCAATAATGGACTCATTGAATTTTTCCGAGGGATGCCTCCGCGGTTCTTTTAAAAGATCCCCTGCAATATGNTCTCGCAGAAACTGGTTGTACGGAACATCCAAATTAAAGGCTCGTATAAGATAATCCCGGTATTCATGAGGGTTTTCCAAAGGATAATCGAATTCATGCCCGCAGGTTTCAGCATACCGAACCANGTCCATCCAATGGCGGGCCCACTTCTCTCCGTAATGGGAAGATGAAAGTAAACGCTCTACAACAATTTCGTAACTGTCAGTGGAGGAATCCGATATGAATGCATTCGTTTCATCAAGACTTGGAGGCAAGCCCGTTAAATCATAAGTAACTCTTCGCAACCAAGTACGTTTATCGGAAGGGTTGGCTGGCGTAAGACCGGCTTTCATTAACCGTGAACGGATGAAAGAATCAATCGGTCCATGGATTTGTTGGGCAATGATTGGGGGTACAGGTTTACGGATCGCTTGCCAGCACCAATGCTCGTCCTTTCTCTTCTCTAGATTAAANGAAGACCTTTCGGNCTTTGTGGAAGNACTCGGNACGGGTTCATTNGGCCAAAANGCTCCGTCTGTGATCCATTTTTCAAGATCAGTAATTGAATTCAGNGGAAGCTTTCCTTTCGGAGGCATATGAAAATCCGGATCCTGGTAATGAACTGCCTCGACGAGTAAAGAATCATCGGGTTTACCAACTGTAAGAGCCGGGCCAGAATCTCCACCCGATAGAATGAGATTGATATGATCCAAACGAAGACCGCCTTTCATTTTGCCACTTCGGGCACTATGACATTCGTAGCATTTCTCAGCTAGAATTGGACGAATCTTCGCTTCGAAAAAATCTAATTCACTGGCACCCGAAGTGACTAAAAAGGGAAAGACTACTATCAATAGAGAACGAAGATTCATATGGGCGAGATGAGTAAATTCTATCCTTTAAAAAAAATATTACCTGTCAATCGGCACTGAATATATTTTAAGTTTTTTTTGAGGCAGGGAGATTCATTACAATATATGATTTATATTAAAAAGAAGTATTCTCACAAACTGAAAGTATAAAGAGGGTTTAAATATTTGCATGGTAANAANTATAATAGAANTAAATCTNAAAATTAAGAATACATATCCTTGACACTGGCATACCTATTATTGACTTTTAAGGAATGAAAACAAGTTCAGATCATTTTTCGAATCAGGTCAAAGACGAACGACAGGTTTTTTTGGGGTTTCCTCTTGAGCAACCAAAAGATGTTTCANTCGTCAGTGTGGGTTTTGAAAAATGTCTTCCAGATTTTATTGTGGAGAGAGACTCGTATCCTCAACTCGGAAAAAACAATAACTTGATGCAGTTTACAACATTCGAATTTATAATTTCTGGGGAAGGTAAATTAAGATTGGGAACTTCAAATCATCATTTACAACCGGGTTCGTGCTTCTGTTATCAAGTTGGGACTTATCACAAAATATCAAGTTCCAAAAGCAAGCCCATGGTAAAATATTTTATGGTGCTTGCCCACTCCCTTAACTTTGAAATTGAAACTTCAACCAATGATCAAACTTCGAATTTTCAAAACATTNGAAATATCGGAGAGATAATCGAATTGTTTGAACTAATTCTCGGGAATGCTAATTCGGGCACAATCCATGGCATTTCAATTTGTAATCTTCTCGCCTACACCTTGACTCTGAAATTCTCTGAATCGACAAACACAGGACAGGAAAAACAGGTTCGTGCATGGGATACTTATAATCGCATTCATCAGCATATGCGCAAAAACTATTTTCGCATCAAATCGATC
This sequence comes from Verrucomicrobia bacterium TMED44, assembly GCA_002168015.1. GTDB lineage: Bacteria > Verrucomicrobiota > Verrucomicrobiia > Opitutales > Seribacteraceae > Seribacter. Next base: position 14,164 of record NHCX01000059.1, on the reverse strand, counting down.
GAAGAACTAGCATCTGATCTCAATATAGACCCGGCTTATCTCTCACGCGTCTTCCGGCGGTTTCATAACGAATCCCCTTACCGATTCCTCATACGGCTAAAAATGGGTCACGCCGCATCTCTTTTGCTTTCCTCCAGAAAATTAGTTAAGGACATAGCGTATGAGCTTAGCTTCGAAAACCCTTTTCATTTTTCTAGGACTTTTAAGTCAGTCTATGGGGTATCCCCCGAAAAATTTTTATAAGTTCGCGAATGCTCATAGTTGAAAAGAAATCTTTGCCCCTGTGGAATACCAAATAACCATAGAATACTGCCCAGGTTGCCGCTGGCTACTCCGATCGGGGTGGATGGCTCAGGAACTACTGTCCACCTTTGAGCAGGAAATTGATGAGGTTACCCTAAAACCAAATAAGGAAATGAGTGGAACATTCAAAATTACATGTAATCAGGATTTAATTTGGTGCCGAAAACGCGATGGAGGCTTCCCAGATATCAAGGATTTGAAGCAGAGGGTGAGGAATTATGTTTCCCCACAAAAGGAACTTGGGCACCTAGACCGTCCCGAGTAAGAGTTTCTGCAACAGGTTTCTCATTCAATTCATTGCGGGACTTTTGTACGCGTTCTCGTCCCCCTTTTCCAAAATAATGGTATAATTGATTGTCTTCCATATTCCGGATATCGACCACAATCAGACCATCCAGAGTATTTCCAAAGTCAGAATCTACGGTAAATCCAACAAAAGATCCCTTTAATTTGAGGTAGTGCTTAACCAAAACTGGTATTCCTTTTTTATCCGGCTCAACTCCCGAAATAACAGCTGAAAGATCATCTAAAGTTCTCCCCTCTTGCTTGACCCAATTTGCCAAGGGTGGACTTAGTTGAATTGGTTTAAAAGGATTCTTAGCCTTTGTACGGCGGGCAATTTGAGATGACCATCGGTTGGTTCTTAAAAAGCGAAAGATCAGGTTTCTAGAAAGTTGTGTATAATCTGCCGAAATGCTTACGGGTCCATAAAGCACAAAATGTTTCGGATGCCGGTTCATAAACTCTCCTATTCCCTTCCACATGAGCCCTAGTAAAGAAAACTTTCTTTGATATTCTTCNGTTATAAAAGACCTTCCCACTTCAATCGCATTTCCTATGGAATTATAAAATCCACGCTTTAAGGAGAATTCCGATGCAGCATACATTCCGGATTTGCCCCGTTGGGTAATTATTTCATCAACTACACCCAAGCGATACCCACCGGCAATCTTTTCATTTTTAGAATCCCAGGCGAAAAGTTGATAATACCATTCATCAAAACGGTCACTATCCGCAGGCAAACCTGTTCCTTCTCCTGCCTGTCGAAAGGTTTTCTCTCGGAGGCGCGAAATCTCCTTCATTACCTCTGGTAATTGAGAGGCTTTACCACAGTAAATTTCAAAGTCTCCTTTTTGAATNAAAAGTGAGGTAGCAGGGAGACTCAAGATCTCTTTCTTCAGGTTCTTCTGACAAACAGGTAAAATTAAAGGTTCAGGAGATTTTGTCTTTCTACCGAGAAAAAAATGAGGAGTCAGTTTCCTCGGTGAGATATCATTCTTTAGAGCCTCGACGCATACGCGGGTGTATTCAGAGACATCTGAAATCGAGGAAAAAGAACATATTTTTGAATGGGAAATCGGTTCACCAATTCTCATTTCCAATTCCATTCCCTTTTTATTGTTTAGTTCCCGGGCAAGTAAAAGNGTCCGAAAACGAGGATGAATGATTCCCATCATCTGAAAAAGCAAACTATTGGAACCCTTGAAACAAACTGGTAAAATCTGGGCGCCCGTTCTTTTTGCCAGAGAGACCGGGTGGGAGGACCACTCAGGATCAATTATTTTTCTGGTCTTTACATGAAGGGAAGAAACTTCTCCTGCAGGAAAAAAACCGATGCAATTTCCATCTTTTAAGAATCGGGTACAATCAGCCAAAACCTTTAGGTTTTTAGACTTTGCCGCATGTCCACTTAAAATATCAACCTTGAAAAGCCATGGAGTCATTGCATCAAAAACTCCAAGTTCCTGATTTACCAAAAGTTTGAAATCCGGTCTGGTTTTGGTGAGGAGAGAACCAAGAGCAAGACCGTCAATTCCCCCAAAAGGATGGTTTGCAACAACCACCAAGGGACCCGTACGGGGAATTTTTTCAACTTCAGTAGGTTGGACTTCCACCCGCACATCGAGTTCTTTCAACACCGCTTCAAAAAATTTTATTTTTTTATTTATTTTCGTCTGAACAACCGAGGTTTCATATAAGTAATTTAATTTACGAAAACCAAGTACATGGTCTAAAAGACCAGAAATCTCGTGGGGTACCCAATTTACCCCGAATTTTTGGCTAAGTTTTGAGAAAGAAAGGCGATCTTTCATCCTCCTATATTAAGGGGAAGCCTTACCTTAATTAGTTACATTATTGTAACAAAATTGAAAAATTTTCTACCTTACAGAAATACTTCTGATAAATTCTTCATATTGATTAAACTCTGAAAGCTCTGCCTTAGCATCTGTGCAAGTTTTAACATCCACTAATCCAGTATTTTCTGCAAGAAAAAGTATATACTCCGCCACCCTCTTTGCATAGAGTAACCGTCCTTCATCACTGATTGAATAAAATCTCTCTCTTTGCTTATATCCACTGGCAGAATGATCACCCAAAGCCTCTTTTGCTGAAGATCCATTCGCCGCTAAAACATAAAGGAAGTTATATTCAAACCAGAAAAAATGTTCAGGACTTGGATCAAGAGCTCTCAGCACTTCAAGACATTGTTCGATATTTTCAAAAGCTTTTTTTGCANGCTCGTCCCCTATTGTGAGTTCCACAAATTCCCGTGCCATTTTCTTCTCAGTTTCATCTGTTGCAAAACAACCCTTAGCCGCGAGTTCGACAGTAAATTCGTACCAGTCTTTCCACAAAGCCTGATCCTGAGAATTATTCGATGCGTGCAAAGCGACTCCCATCTCGTAGGTGTACCGACCACTTGTCTTAATCTCGAGGTTGCTCCCGGTGACTTCTCCNGCCACCTGGTANTTCTCCGCTGATTTACCGGATCCTGAATGAAAACCTATAGATACCCCAAAGCTTTCGCAGACTTTCCAAATGGGTTTTATCATTTCACGTAACTGATNGTTATCGGGGTAAGGAATATTTTTTTGGAATCCGAACGCAGGGGCTACAAAGTGAATAGGCATTCCCATTTCAAATGACAATGCAAGCATAACGGCAGTTGTCTCCGGAGTGGTTAAACCGGGCAACTCATCAATGGATAATTCCCTGAGAAAATCACATCCTAAAGCAGTGCTAAAATGCTTTTTCCGAAAACTCTTATATTTATCGTCACGAACTTTCATTTTTTGTAGAGCCGGCCAAACATAAGCGAGTAATCCATTGAACTCGTCTACACTGGGGTGCAATCCCGCATTTCCCACTCTCTTTCTTGCCGCTATAACCAGATCAACTGGGACTTCCCTTTCGACGAAATGTGCTTTCGCCTCATCTGAGTCCGGTATAACAGTCTGAGCCAATTCAGGTGATAGATCAAAAGTGATATAACTGGCAAACATACAGCCTGCAACCAGTTGGTCTTCCCTTTCATCGAATTTCCCCCCAATTGGTTGATGATCAGCATTAAAACTCCAGGAGATACCAAGTTTGTGAAATCCGTTCTTAAATTTTGCCAAAATACATCCATGAGTCATCCCTTCCACGCTTTGTCCTTGATGCCCTTCAGGCACATCACANCCAATAAACGGGAAAGGTACNGTATCGAGGTTACCCGCAAGCATTTCATTCACATCGTAAACCAGTTCGCGGGGAATGCTGTTTTGATTCGCCGTCAACCCCATCCCTAACCTGGACATTGTCCAGTCCACTCCATCCCAATGCAGGGTGGTAAAACGTGCCCCGATTCCCAAAGTAGATTTCCCCAGATTTCCACGGGATGTGGGAAACGCATTATTTCCAGGGTCACTTTCCTGGATCAGGTTCTTCATTCGAACAAGGTTTTCGAAGGAAGCCGGAAAATAAATAAATTCTTCCGAATCAAATCCATTACTGAGCGGACACAAGTCTTCATTTATCTCACCAGATATTCTAAGCCTCCATGCATGGTCTCCCCATTGGTCTTCAACCAAGGTCCATTCCCCGTGCTCGGATGAGAAAGTACTTCGTGAATATTCAGTCAGCCCAGCAGTGCCTTTCAGACCCTCAGTAAAACGATTCCAGTCCAGGCAGAAATCCGGACTCACGCACGGGTTGTTTTTTATCCAAATAGAATTTTGGGCAAGAAAGGCATTTATAGAAGAATAGTCAAAAAACTTATCATCGTTCGAAATCATAACCTATACTCAAAACAAAAAGGAAGGTAAAGTCACCGCATAATTAACCGGCTATTCTAAGTTCTCTTTACTCTTTGATTTCTCGCTTAATTCTGCTGCCAGTTTCTCGCTGGCCGCGACCTGCCTTTCAGCCATTTTCTTTTTTAACATTTCATCCCCAATTACACCGAGCAAAATAACCAAACCAAGGATTCCAAATTCCAGATGAGTNGATATTCCGACCATATTAATTGAGTTGAAAATTATTCTTATTACTGCGGCTGCAATAATAACCCCAAGGATAGAGCCTTCCCCCCCCCTTAGGCTGCANCCACCAAGCACAGCTGCTGCGATCGCAAAAAGTTCATAAAATTCACCCGTCTGGGCTGGTTGAACTGAACCCAATTCAAAAGCGAATAAAATGCCAGCAATACCCGCAAAAAATGAACACAGTACATATGCGACTATCTTCATGCGATCGGTGTCAATTCCGCTGTATCGGGCACCTTCTTCATTATTGCCCAATGCATATAAATATCGGCCCCAGATTGTCTTCCGTAAAAAGATCGAACCAGCTATTGCAAGAACTAAAAGAAAAAGAGCCGGTGTCGGAAGTTTAAAAAAACCACCCATTGCAATTTGACCACTAAAAATAAAATCAAGCATCAGAATCTGTTCGAGGTTTTCAAAACCCAAGTCACCTTCCAGTGGAACAGGACCCAAAGACTGGTTGTCCGTTAACCATCGACTAAGGCTTCGATAAATCAAGAGACCACAGAGGGTGACGACGAAAGGTTGCAACTTTGCTTTGGTGATTAGTAATCCGTGAATNAATCCAATCACCACAGACATAAGTANAGTAAGCCCAATGGCCANAATNGGATCAAGNCCCTGAATCTTGGTAAAGAAAGAGAGTACNACCGCAACCAGNCCAACCACAGAGCCAATCGATAAATCTATTCCACCGGTGATAATTACAAATGCGACTCCGATACTCATCACGCCATACAAACTCGACCACTTAATCGTGTTTTGCATGTTGTAAGCAGATAGAAAATTAGGGTCTGCAATCGCTGTTATTACAAAGACCGCTACCAAAAGGCCAAATATTCCAAATACATTTTTTTTCATAATTTTAAGCTGCTACTGAGCCTCCTGTAGCCAATTGCATAATTGATTCCTCAGACATTTGATCCTTTTGAAGTTCTCCCGAAATTCTTCCTTCATGCATAACATAAACACGGTCGGCCATTCCCAACACCTCTTCCATTTCGCTGGAAACAAAAAGAATTGCTATACCTTTTCCGGCAAGTTTCTCCATTAATTTATAAATTTCTCTTTTAGCACCGATATCAATTCCACGAGTCGGTTCATCAAGCATCAAAAGTTTTGGGTTCATCGCGAGCCATTTCCCCAGGACTATCTTTTGTTGATTCCCTCCAGAAAGAAAGCGGGCTGCCTGCTCGATACTTGGCGTTTTAATCTTCATCTGCTCGACTGCCTCGTCTGCAATTTCTTTTTCCTTGGAATGATCAAGGAAGCCCATTTTTTGATCCCGTTCCAGACTGGGTAGGCTGGAGTTCTCACGGACTGTCATTGGCAGGACCAAGCCGTGGTGTTTTCGATCTTCAGGGGCCAGTGCCAAACCGGCATGAACTGCATCGGATGGGGAACGGGGCGAAAAGCTAACCCCCTGCACCTCCAACTCCCCGCCAAGGGAAGGAGTAACACCAAAAAAAGTCTGTAACAATTCTGTACGACCAGCTCCTACGAGACCCGCAATCCCAACAATTTCTCCTGCACGGACCTCAATTGAGACCGGAATTTCAGGATAGGTCGGAGAAACCACATTCATCGCTTTAAGAACGCAATCCCCTGGTTGATGAATATCACGGTCGTAAAATTCACTCAATTCACGACCCACCATCAACCGAACCATATTATCATGATTAATTTCATCCTTGGCTAATTCACCCGCATTCTCACCATCCCGAAATACGGTTACCCGGTCCGAAAGTTCTTTCACCTCCCCCAGTCGATGGGAAATATAAATCACGCTGATCCCTTCGTCACGCAAACCCTTAACCACCTCAAACAAAGTTTCCGTTTCCTTCTGAGACAAACTACTGGTGGGCTCATCCATAATCAAGACACGGGCATCGCAGGAAAGGGCCTTGGCAATCTCAACTAACTGTTGCTTACCAATTGGTAACGATCCAGCAATTGTGTCAGAAGGTAAGTTCAGTCCGACTCTTTTTAAATGCCTGCTCGCTTCCGTGTGTAACTCTTGTTCATTTATAAAACCCTTGTTCCCCGGCTCACGACCCAAGAAAATATTGGATGCCAAGTCGAGGTTGGAGGCAAGATTGAGTTCCTGGTGGATGAGGGCAATACCGAGATCCATAGCCTCTCGGACATTTTTAAACTCCACTTTTTTTCCGTCAATAGAGTAATCACCAGAATCCGCCGGTTGCACACCGGCCAGGATTTTCATCAAGGTACTTTTTCCTGCTCCGTTCTCTCCGATCAGGGAAATAACTTCGCCTTTTCCCAAGGTGAGGGAAACCCCTTTCAAGGCAAGAACGCCGGGAAAACTTTTTTTTAAGTCTTTAACTTCAAGAAGTAACCCTGAATCTAAGCTCATTTACTGGGATTTTCCAAGTTCTGCCATTTCTTTCTTCTTGGCCCAAAACTCATCGATATTATCTTTGGTTACCTCAAGGAATGAAACTTCCTGATAAGTGTTTTCTGGTTGAGTACCCTCAGATATCTTCTTCAGCATCTTAATAGACTCATATCCATACTCCCAGGGTTGCTGACTGATGGTGCCATAGGCCTGCCCATCCGTAATTGCCTGAAGAAGAGCATCCTGCTCATCAAAACCACAAATTTTAATTGCTCCCAACTTATCCGCCTCTTTAATCGCATCAATGCATGAAGGAGAGTTGTATGCAAACAGACCCACCATGCATTTCAAATCCTTGTATTTTGCGATCGCATCCTCGGCATTACTTTTGGCTCTCGCCTTGTCAAAATTATCAGTACGGGTGTCTAAAATGATGTACTTGGAACCTTCTGCGGTCAAATTGGTCGCGTCAACTGGATCGTAATTCACTTGCTCCAAGCTTTGTTCGGGCCGACCCAATAATTCATCAATTACCCCCTGTCTTCTCTGGCGTGCATTCAATTGCTCAAGGCGGCCTACAAAAAGCATCACTTCTCCACCCTCAGGCAAAGCCTTTTTCACCAAGCCCCCCAACGCTCGACCAGCCTTATAATTATTCGTGCCGATAAAGACTATACGCTTACTCTTCGGTGCATCCGAGTCATTGGTGATNAGAATAGTATTATCCGCCACTTCATTTAAAAAGGGAGTTTGATTCTCGGCATCCACCGGACTGACTGCAATACCATCTATGCCCTTCGCGAGTAAGGTTTCCATCATTCTCTTTTGATCTACGACTCCTTTGGGAGGCATCAGGACCTCACAACTGACCCCAAATTCTTTCTCAGCAATCCGTACTCCGGCGGCACATAAATCCCAAAATGGGTCCACTCCGTTGGTCACATAAGCAAAGGAAACCTCGGGATCGCTACCTTCTCCACCGGGCTTTTCGCCGCAGCCTAAAAAGGAACCGATCATTGGCACAAATAAAAGTGAGAGTATTTTTGAATATTTCTTCATAGTGATTGTTAATTAATGATTAAATTTTTACCAAGGTGTGCGGCCTCCATTTACGCACAAAGTCTGCCCAGTTATAAACGATGCTTCATCTGATGAGAAGTATGAAACCGCATTCCCCACATCCTCTGGCTTCCCCCAACGACCCAAAGGAATTGTTTTTAAATAAGCATCCTTATCTTCCTGAGGGTCATTTTCATGACGCTCAGTAGGGATCCATCCGGGAGCCACTGTGTTCACGGTTATTCCATGCGGTGCCAATTCATTCGCCATACTTCGGCTCCATCCAATCTGTCCGCCTTTAGCTGCGACATATGCACTGAATTCAGGGACTGAAGAATGAAATACCTCACTCGTAATATTAATAATTCGTCCATGCCCCCGTTTTTTCATTCCCGGCAAAACGGCCCGGGTTAGATAAAAGGGACTCATCACAAAAAATTCGTACATCTGCCGGTAAAACTCGGCATCATATTCCTCAATTGGTTTTTGAGGCTGATCCGGCGTGGCATTGGGAACGAGTATATCCAGAGAACCAAACTTCTCCTCAATTGCCTCAACCATAGAATTTATTTGGTCTCTATCTGAGGCATCGGCACGAAACATGGTTGCGTGAATTCCATTTTCCCTGAGCCCTGTAAGGGTATTCTCGGCAGCAGATGAATTATTGAAGTAATTAATACAAACTTTAGCCCCCGCCTTTCCTAGTGCCATAGCGATACCCGATCCAAGACCGCGACTACTTCCGGTGACCAAGGCTACTTTATTTTCTAATGAAAAAGGCATATGAAATCTACAATGCAGGAAGTGAAATAATTATGAAGCTAAAAGAGGAATAATAATTTTATATATAAAAGGCGTTTGATATATAAAAATAATTCAAAATCGAGTCGAGAGATAAATTTAAATGGGGATTCCTGCTCGACCCAAGTATCCGATGACTCATATCATGAATCGATGAAACAATTGCTTTTTATAGTATCGATCATCATCAGCGGGCATAATCTTAGTAAACTTCAATCCGCGAAACCTAAAATTTCTTTTCTGATTGCAGAACGGGAATATCAAACGGAAACTTCTCTTCCCGAATTTGCCGAGTCCAACCTGGCAAAGGANTACCGCCTAGCATTTTGTCATGCCGAAAATAAGGGTGCTCAGCGGCATATCCTTACTAACTNTCAAGAGATCGCAAATGCTGACCTCCTCTTTGTGAGTGTAAGACGAAGAGCCTTTTCAAAAGATTCTATGCATGCCATCAGGAAGCACATTAGCAGCGGAAAACCTGTCCTTGGTATTCGCACTGCTTCCCATGCTTTCGAATTACGCAAAGAGAAATTATTAGATGGCCATCAGGAATGGCCGGAGTGGGATCGTAAAGTTATCGGTGGGAATTATAATGGTCATCACGGAAAGGGATTACTCTGTAATATCAAAAATACCTCCCCTTCCCTCAGGCACCCTATTCTGCAAAACATCACACTGCCATTTACGACTCCTGCAACCCTTTATCGAAACTCGCCCTTGCCGGAAACATCCAAGCCTTTGCTAGTTGGTTCGGTTGAGGGNTTTCCGCCCGAACCGGTTGCCTGGATTCATCGAACATCATCCAAAGGTAAAGTCTTCTACACTTCGCTCGGTCATATTGAGGACTTTAAAAATCCCTCCTTCAATCGACTACTCAGGAATGCAATCAAATGGTGCCTNAAGAATGATTAGGCACCGGAAACTAACTTGGCACCCGGTTTTCCATCCTCGATCATAAAGACGGCTTTCGTTTCGATTGGNGCTCCTTTCTTCGTAACATANGGGGTTGCCCGAAAATAACTTTTCCAGTGNTTCCTGGTTAGCTCGCAACTTACATACCCACGATTTGAATTATACCATTTCACGAAATCATTCTGNTTTGCNGCTCTTTCATATTCAGGAATAAAGTTTCCNCCATTGCCTGATGAGCTCATNGATGTACCCACCCACTCGGTTCCAACTATTGGAGATTTTGGGTCCTTAAAATCCAATTGCAGATCATTAACCCAATTTAAATGAATATCTCCNGTCAGNACCACAGGGTTNGNAATTTTTCNNTCGTGAAAAAATNGAAGNANNCNNCGACGNCTNATTTCATANCCNGGCCATTGGTCCATTGAATATCTCTCTCCTTTTTCATCTCCTCGGTTTAGGGCTGCCATCATGACTTGTTGTGCCAATACATTCCAAGTAGCATCTGATTTTAGCATTCCTGACATTAACCAATTTTCCTGATTTTTACCCAACATCGTAGCCTGTGGATCAAATACTTTTCCGGTCATGGGTTTCTGCCGGTCACCATTGGGCTGATCGGTCCGGTACTGCCTTGTGTCCAAAACAAAAAAATCGGCCAATCGGCCATAGCTGCATTTTCGATAGAGCTTCATATCGGGTCCCTGNGGAAAGGATCTTTTTCTCAAAGGCATAAATTCATAATACGCCTGATATGCATTCATTCTCCTGGCAAGAAAGGATTCTGGAGAAATTCCGTCCTGTTCAGAAACTAAATTCGCGTAATTGTTATCAAATTCATGATCATCCCAAGTCACNAGCCAGGGAAAGAGNCGGTGCGTNTCCTGCANNTCCTCNTCNANNCGNTANTGNGNGTANCGCNNGCGNTACTCNTCCAGNNNCTCGANTTCCTTGCCNANGTGCTTNCTNACCCGNTTNTCNNCTCCCTGCATANTCNTANATNTANTCCCCAAGGTGGATAACCAGATCGAGNTCNTCNTTNTGCATNTGNGGATANCCATTNAAANANCCGACTCTCNAAATGNTGNCANGAGGTAAAGGCAAATTTCATTTTCTCCGGCATCGCGNCCATGGCTGGTGCAGTACGAGTACGCCCCACNGGACTCACCTCTGCTCCAGNATGNAAACGAAAATAGTACCAGTTGTNGGGATCAAGTCCGTGTAATTCAACATGTATGGAATGTCCGAGTTGCGGTCCTGCCACTACACTTCCTTGCTGCACAATCTTAGTAAATGCTTCATCTTGNGAAACTTCCCATTTCACANGAATGGGCTCCGGATCAATCCCCCCTCCACCCAACGGGTCAGGAGCAAGCCTCGTCCAAATAACNACACCATCAGGTTCNGGATCACCGGATGCNACNCCAAGNGAGAATGGNTAGGATGAAAANTTGGGNGAAGAATTNATCTTACCCCTCAAGTATCCTGAGGATAAGGGGATGGCTGAAACCATTGCCATGTAATTCAAAAATTGTCTGCGAGGGACTCCGTAACTGACTGATTTNTTGGGGTGATTTGAAATTCTCATAAGTCNTTAAGTTTATTATTTGGGAAGTTGAAATGAAGGTCGTTCATGACGAAGACGGTTGTGAAAATTTCCAATATTACCACGCCAAAAATGGGGTATCGCTAAATCAATTTCATGAACAACCAAATCATTTCGCTTGGTTGCCCGGGCATGCAACTCTCCGGATCGATCCCAAACACCCGTTTGCATCCAATCCTCATTCACACTNTAAGTGGAAGTCACCAAATACACCTGGTTTTCAATAGCTCTGGCTTTTGCCAATGCNGGATNNCCNCCCATNATTGGTAAGGCTATAATTTCTGCCCCATTTGCCNCAAGACCTCGGGCAACCTCAGGCATATGCACATCAAAACAAATCATTAGTCCTACTTTTCCGAACCGCGTCGTAAAAACAGGTAATTGATTTCCTGGAGAAATCCCTTCACGATATTCTTCCCTTGCGAGACAAAGTTTACGATATTTTCCGAGCATTTCTCCATCGGGACCAAGTATGACTGCGGTATTATAAAGAGCTTCCTGATCACGCTCAAAAAGTGATGTAACCAAATATAAGTTATTTCTCTTAGCCAACTCTCCTAAATATTCCACGCATGGTCCAGGAATTTCTTCAGCTCCAGTTTCCGCGTTCAATCCATTCCGCATAGTCGTGATGCATTCACCAAGGACCAGTAAGTCGACCTTTTTATCCCTTGCGTGCTTTACGAATGGCTCAAACATCCTGCAATTATCCATTGCTGATTTACCTCCCGTCGGGCGAAAGTTTAATGCTCCAATTCGTACTTTCCGAGGCTTCGGCTCAGGGCATTGCCGAAACTGGATATTCGACCATTCGATCTTAGCTCGGGGTTCCCATCTTAAAAATAATCGTATGATCGCTAACTTTGCCTCTTTGGGGGCTCGCACTACTCCTTCAAATTTAATCCATTCATTTTCCTGCTCCTCCCCCCAAGGGTAAAAGGGTCGGCTGAAATTTCCTGTTCTTTGATCAATTACCAGTTGTCTGTTCTGATCATGAAAAAAGATTTCAACATAACAATTTGCTCTTTGATTGGAGAACCCCTTCTTACCCAACCCGAAAGCCTCAAAGCCGTAATAAGTGCCTCCTACTATCTCATACTCCCTACTCCACGCTCCAATTTGGTTCTTCTCCAAACCCTGCTCAATAATCCAACTCCCGTCGTGATCAGGGCCTCCCCTTTTTGAAAATTTAAATTGGGGCGAAATTTCTGGCCTTGGACTGAATGGTGTCCATCCTCCATTCGTATTTATAGAAGAGGTAAAAGCGTTCTGGCATAAAAACAAACATACGCAAGAATGGATCATCAAAATCCAATTTCTTGCCTTGCACATGATTACTTATCCAGCAAAAGAAAAGGCTTTGGTCCCGACCGCTCCAAGGCCATCAACCACAAATACGCTTCCAGCATTTTCCTCTTCAATAGATTTATGGATTCCTGTCGTTACAAAGAGGCGTTCAAGTTTATCACCACCGAAAGCACATGATGTTGTTTCAACACATGGAAAATCAATTTTTTGTAAGAGGGAACCATTGGAGGGGTTTATGCATAGGACAGCACCACCATGGCACATTGCTACCCAAAGCATACCCGAGGCATCTATGGTCATTCCATCAGGTGATCCTTCCAGTCCGAGTTCTTCTGAATTAATTACCACCTGCTTGTCGGCGATCGCACCCGATTCGTTTTCGAAAGAATAGCACCAAATTTCCTTGGTCGGAGTATCTATGTAATACATCTTGTCGGCTTTCTTGCTCCAACAAATACCGTTAGAATTAGTCACTCCATTTACTTTAAGACTAAGGTTTCTATGAATATCCAACATATAAAGGTTAGCTTCCCCGGTCTTTTTTACGGTGCTAATCGTTCCTGCCCAAAAGCGACCCATGGGGTCACATTTTCCATCATTAAAGCGATTATCCGGACATTTATCTGCTTCTGGATCTGCCAAGTTCTTTTTCGCACCGGTATTTGGATCAAAGGAATAAATCCCTGAATCACCCGCACATATGAAACCACCAGATTGACGAGGTACCACCGTTCCGATTCGCTCTCCCATTTCCCAGACTTCCTCTCCGCCTGTTTCTGGATCCAGACGAATCAGGGCATGCCCTTCAATATCGACATATAAAAGATGATCATTCCAAAAGATTGGGCCTTCGCCCCACTTTGAAATACGTGAACCTACGGGAGTAATGGAGATACTTTCGCTCATACGCTTATTTATTGGTGGCTTTGATCACCGCTTGCAACCAATTCCTTGCAATTAACTCATGACCTTGAGGCAAAGGGTGGACCCCATCCCAAATCCAATGCTCAGGAGAAACTTCTTTGGCCGCCAGATCAAATATCTTTTGAGTCTCAATATGAACGGCCTGGAAGTCATTAGCCAATCGACTGACAATGTCTCCAAGCTTATCAATTTCTCCACGCCAACGCTTCCATACATCATCTTCTGATAATCTCGTCATCCGCAAAATGAATGGATCAAGTAGCACAATTTTTAGAGTCGGATTTTCCTGACGGCTCCGCTTAAGCAGAGAGCGATAATCATCTTCCCATTTCTGAAAGTTTAAAATACTTCGTTCACCCCGGCTCACATCATTTACCCCGATTAAAATACTCAACCAGTCCGGATTCAAATCGATCGCATCCTTTTGCCACCGTTTTCGTAAGTCACTGACTTTGTTGCCACTGATACCCCGGTTAAAAAACTCGAGGTTCGCTTCGGGCAAATCCACCCCCAAACGGGAAGCAATCAAAAACACATAACTGTGACCAAGATAATGGTTCCGATCCTTTTGGTTTCGTCCCCATTTCA
>NHCX01000058.1 GCA_002168015.1 Verrucomicrobia bacterium TMED44 | reverse complement strand
TGTCTTTTTAGAGCGTAATTCCATGTTGGAGGTACAAGTGAAGATCGAATCAAGTGAAGATATCTCACTTAGGGTTGAGCAAGCCTTTCAGGAAGCATTTTCCTTACGCATACCGGTAAAGAAAGTGGTTACAGGAAGCCTACCACGTCATGAGATGAAGGCTAAAAGATGGATAAAATTATGAAAATAAGATTTTAAAATGAAAAATATTATTGAAATTTCCAACCTTTCAAAATCTTTTCCCTCTCCGGATGGGGAAGAAACCGTGCATGTTTTCAGTCAAGTTGATTTACAGGTAAAAAAGGGGTTATCCGTGGCAATTGTAGGCCCTTCCGGTTCTGGCAAAAGCACATTGCTAAATATTATTGGACTACTGGACCAGCCAACCGATGGGAACATTCAGGTGAATCAGCAAAATTTGGCAACACTTTCAAAAGAGGGTGTTGCTGAATATCGAAATCAAACTGTTGGTTTTGTTTTTCAGTCTCATCATCTTCTTCCATCCTGTACCGTTTTGGAAAATGTTATGGTTCCTGCTCTAGCCGGCTTTGGAAAATTTAAGGAGGAAGAAACTGAAGACCGTGCAACAGAGCTGTTAAAAGATGTTGGCCTCGGACATCGTTTGTCCCATTTACCAAGTCAAATATCAGGAGGTGAAAAGCAACGCGTTGCGGTTGCCCGTGCACTTATAAATAATCCGTCCGTTTTGTTGGCAGACGAACCAACTGGAGCCTTAGACCAAAAGAATTCAGATCATCTAATTAATTTACTTAAGCAGTTGAATGAACAACGGGAGGTGACCTTGCTGATCGTTACTCACTCGAAGGATGGAGCAAATCAAATGGAACAAGCTTTCGCTTTTCATGAAGGCAGCTTGATTCAGGATAGATAATGAGTCTTTGGAAGATCATTTTTAGAAACCTGCTTTTTTTCCGCAGGCAAAATATCGGTATTATTTTTGCTGCCGCTTTATGTGGTGTGGTGTTGACCGGCGCTTTGACGGTGGGCGATTCCGTTCGTTCCACCCTACGGGGAATGGCTGAAAAGAGAATCGGGAAGGGGGATGTAGCCATGCTTTCTCCGGACGGTTTTTTTGAAGAAGATCTAGCGGATCGTATTAGAAAAAAGCTATCAGGAAATACTGTAGTCTCGCCGATCGTCTTATATCGTGGAACCTTAACGACTCCGGATGGTTCAGTACGGGTGGCCAATGTGCAGGTAATCGGTGTGGACGAGAGATTTTGGAAACTTGCACCTGACTTTGCCCACACTCCGTTGGGCACTTGGTCGGTCAAGAAAGAGTTTCCAGAATGGAGCTCCAACAGTTTTTTCGTAAACCAAAGACTAGGAAAAAGATTGAATTTGGAAAAGGGCGAAAGGGTAATCCTGAGAATGGAGGAACCCAGTATGTTTTCCAAAGACGCACCTATGTCAGGGGAGCGGGATAATAAATTTGTAACTATGAACAATCCATTTGGAGGAATCCTTCAAGCAGAGGGATTTGGAAGTTTTGGACTACAGGGGAATCAGCGTGAACCTCTTACTTTATTTGTACCTTTAGGTTCCTTGCAAAAAAAATTATTCCGCTCGCTGGATGAAGTTTCCAGTAACACACAATTTGCAAATTTTCTTCTTATGGGAGAACCCGAAAATGGTAGTGTTGAACTTGAGATTGTACAAAACGCAATGGAACAAAGCTGGACATTGGAAGATGCAGGAATCGAAATTAAGGAGCTACGAGAATCTGATCAATGGAGTGTACGAACTCGGCAGGTTTTTCTTTCGGACGGTTTAGCCAGAAAGTCAGGCCAGGTAAAGAAGGATTCAGTTGGAGTCTTAACCTATTTGGTCAATGCGATTGAAAAGAAATCAGACCAGAATCGTACTTCCTTAATTCCTTATTCCATGATGAGTGCAGTGCCGCCCCCAAAGGTGGATTTTCTCACCGAAGATTGGGGAGATGGTGATATTGCCCTCAATCGGTGGGCGGCGAATGATTTGAATGCGACATTGGGTGATCCTATAAGCGTTAGTTATTACACGGTTGGGGAAAGAAGAAAGCTAATCGAATCCTCAAGGGAATTTACCTTGCGAAAAATTCTTCCTATGCCAAAACCTGTTCAGGAAGATTATGAAAGCGACTGGACTCCACGTTTTCCCGGACTGTCTGATGCAGAGTCCTGTGGAGAATGGGACACGGGTATTCCCATCGTTCATAAAGTGAGGGATCGTGATGAGGATTATTGGGACAAGTACCGGGGATCTCCGAAAGGGTTTATTTCTCTTAATGCAGGACAGGAGATGTGGGGGAACCGTTGGGGGTCCTTGACTGGAGTCAGAATAAACAGAGAAAACATTTCCAAAGAAACCGTGCGGGAACGATTGCGAAAAAATTTGAAGGCCGAGGATGCGGGGTTGATTTTGAGAAGTCTTCGTTCTGATGTACAGAAATCCGTAGAGTCCCCCATTGATTTTGGACAGTTGTTTATGGGCTTCAGCGTTTTTGTGATCGTGGCCGTTCTGGCCATTACAGGCATGATGTTTGGGTTTTCTCTCGAGCAAAGAAGTCAGCAAATAGGGCTACTGCGAGCGGTTGGTTGGAAAACCTTAAACATAAGACTGGTTTATTGGGGGGAGGGGTTACTATCAGCAGGTATTGGTTCAGCTTTCGGGGTAATGCTTGCATCCATTTATGGAAAAACGATTTTGGATCTGCTCAGCGGAGAGTGGAGTGGGGCGGTATCTGGAACTAGATTCCAATACGATGCAACCCTGTTTTCTATGATGATTGGAGGAATAAGCTCTGCATGCATCTGTTTAGTGGCGATGGTTTGGTCCACGAAAAAACTTTTAAAACGGGAACCTAAAGAACTTCTAGTTTCGGGAACTACCGGTACCATCGGTGAAACTGATATAGTAATGAAAAGAAGTTGGCATTTATGGGTTGGCTTGCTTTGTCTTGTACTTTCTCTGGCTCTTATTTTTTCCTTTGGGTTAAATAACAGTCAGGCATCCATGGCATTTTTTAGTGCGGGTGGTTTGTTGCTTGTTAGTGGTTTGTTTTTGTTTCGTGCAACCCTTGGAAGAATGGCAAAGAAAAAAATAAGGTTTTCGCAATTGGCTCAGTTAAATCGCAGAAACTTAGGCAGAAGGGCAGGGCGAAGCCTAGTTACCGTAGGCTCAATGGCTGCAGGCACTTTTTTAGTTGTAAGTACTGGGGCNTTTCGCAAAGCCGCCNATACCCCCTCTGAAGAATGGCAGTCCGGTACGGGCGGGTTTTCATATTGGGGTGAATCTGCGTCTCCGATATACGATGATTTAAATGAGGAGGAAGCAATGAACCTTTTTGATTTGAACGAAAGTCTTTTGAGCAATGCGGAGGTGGTACCTTTGCGTTTACGGGAAGGAGATGATGCTAGTTGCCTCAATTTGAACAAAGCTCTGCGGCCGAAAATTTATGGGATTAAGCCCAGTGACTTTGATGGGCGTTTCGAGTTTACAGAAGGAAACTGGAGTAGCCTCTATATATCGAGTCAGGTGGATGTTGTTCCTGCTCTTGTCGACCAAAACACTTTGACATGGGCCTTGAAGAGGAGCATTGGCGAAAGATTACAATTTATGGATGGCGAGGGGAGAGCCTTTGAGATTGAAATAGTAGGAGCTTTCAAAGGAACAATGCTTCAAGGAGCTCTATTCATTAAAGAAGAAGATTTTCTCCAAAAGTTTAGGCAACAGGGAGGATACCGCAGTTTTATGATTTCAGGCAAAAAGAAGGAAGCCGGGAAATTGGCTCTTCATTTGGAAGATCGTTTATTTCAGTATGGAATGGAATTCCGTGATTCTCAGGCTAAACTGGCAGAATTGCAAAAAGTGGAAAACACTTACCTCTCTATTTTTCAAGGTCTGGGAGGGCTTGGTATGCTTATAGGCACATGTGGTTTGGGTTTGGTTGTTGCCCGCAACCTCGTTGAGCGCAGTCATGAGTTTGCCCTTTTTGAGGCACTGGGATACGAGCTAAAAGTTTTGCAAAAAAATGTATTTTTCGAACATGCTCAACTTGCCACCTGGGGAATAATACTAGGATCTCTCTCAGCTATTCTCGGTATTGCACCGTCTTTATTTGGGGGTGTATTGGAGGCACCTGGTAGAGGTTTTTTATGGTTTTTCCTCGCCCTTGCCATTCTTGCCTTTTTCTGGGTAGGTGTCGCCGTTTTCTTGACCTTGAGAAAAAGCCAGCTTGACTCATTACAAAATGAATAAATTTCAAAAAAGGATCTTACCCAATAAGCCAGTTTGGGCATCATTTATTTTATCAGCCTTTGTGCTAAATTCAGGTTGTTCTCTAAAACACATTCCAAAAAAATCTGTTAATGAAAAGAATCATGGAATAATTGCTGAAAAAAGCTCAACAGTCCGAAATCTTACCAAATGGAAAGTCGAATTTAGCGAAGACTTTTCAGACATGGAAATTGGAACGGAACCTGAGAACCTTTTTATTTTAGATGGTGCTTATGCTGTTCAGGATGAAGGAAGAAATAACAAAACCCTTGCTTTACCTGGTTCTCCTATGGGTGATTTTGGTTTACTTTTTGGTCCGAGGATTAGAGAGAAGGGGCTGGAGCTAAGATTTTCTTTTTTCTCAACAAGGAAAGGTAGACGGATGCCATCAGTTGCAGCTGGGATTGGAGGAGTCAGGGGGATACGGCTACGACTCAATCCTGCGGCAAGAAACCTCGTTTTATCCCTCGATGAAAATAAACTTCAAGAAATGCCCTTTGCATGGACTGGTGATCAATGGTGGTCGGTCCGGTTTCAGACGATTCCTGAGGACTCCAATCAATCCACATTCGTACAATGTAAACTCTGGCCTAAGGAAGAAAATGAGCCAGAGGCCTGGTTGTTCAGTGAGAAATTTAGCATTATNTACAAAGGCGGGAAATGTGCCTTATGGGGGTACCCGTATGCTAGTACGCCCATCCTCTTTGACAATTTATCAATTCTATCCCAGTAAAAGTCTGATTTCCTGAAATAAAAAACATTTAGGTTTTCATGAAGATGATTTGTAGTTTCATTAAAATAAGAGAGGATTAATAGAATATGATATCTGGTCACCAAATAGCATTGATATTCGGAATATTGAACCTCTTATCTTCGCTTTCAGTGATGGCAAAATCGACCAAAGAAACATCATTCTTTGAAGATAATGTTCTCCCTTTGATGGAAGAGTATTGCTACGATTGTCATGGGGATGGAGCTCAGAAAGGTAGTTTTTCCATGGAAGAGTTACTTTCTATGGGAAATTTTGGCGACCATTCTAAACAATGGGACCGAGTTTGGAANAATATCTATAACCGAAATATGCCCCCTGCCAATGTTGCCCAACCAGGAGATGAAGAAATTTCTACGATTTTATCATGGGTAGAAAAATCTGCATTTAAACATAATCCAGAGCAGATAGATCCCGGACATATTGTGCTAAGGAGATTGAATCGCATAGAGTATGAAAACACGATCAAAGACCTGTTTCATGTTACCATAGATGCAGAAAATTATTTTCCTGCAGATGATACAGGGTATGGTTTTGATACCATTGGAGAGGTATTGACTCTTTCCCCACTTCTCATGGAGAAATATTTGGGTATGGCTGAAATTGTTATGGAAAAAACCCTCGGTCCGATAAACGATCATGGAGAAATCGTGCGTTTAAGTGCCAATGAAATTCAGGGAGGCCAAAAGTATGGAGATTTTCGCGTACTGCCTTCGCGGGGAAGTTTTACTTTTTCCCACCGTTCNGATTTGGGGGGGATATATAGAGTAAAAGTTTGGGCTTCTGCAAGCAGAGCAGGAAAAGAGTTGGCTAAGATGCAAGTGATTGTAAATGGGAAAGAAATCAAAACCTTCTCCATTGATTCAGAATATCCACAAAAATCTATCTATTCATTTCAATTCNCTGCAAAAGCAAAGTCGAGTAATGTAGTTTCCCTTTCCTTCCTCAACGATTTCTATGACCCCAAAAACAAAAACNNAAAACTACGTGACCGTAATTTATATGTTGAAGAAATAGAACTTTTTCTTACCGAAAGCGTTGCGTCCACATTTAAGGAATCGAGGATTCGACTACTAGAAGAATGGGAAACAAAAAAAATAGGAGATATCCATGTAATTAATTCCTTAGAGAAATGGATTCCTCGTATTTACCGCATGCCTTTAAGTTCGAAAGAGTCTTCAAGACATATCGCTTTTTATGAGAAGATGAAGCACAAGGGTCTCACACCTCTTGAAGCTTTACGTCAGACTTTTAAGGCTTCATTGGTTTCTCCTCGATTTATTTTTCGAGAAGAAAAAAAAAGGAAAGAGAAAAATGGCTCCCATTATAAGCAGATTGACGAATTTGCACTAGCTCACCGTATGTCTTTTTTTCTTTGGAGTTCCATTCCGGATGACACACTTTGGAGGCTTGCGGAAAGCGGAAAATTAAGGGCCAATTTACATCGTGAATTTAAGAGGATGTTAGCGGATTCAAAGATCAAAGAATTCGTAAACAATTTTTGTGGACAATGGTTACAGCTAAGAGATCTAAATCTTGTAAATCCAAACCCTGAACAATTTCCAAAATTTACGGTTCAAGTACGGCATTCTATGATTCAAGAAACCCAGGAGTTTTTTAAATATTTACTTACACAAAACTTACCAGTTGATCTTTTATTGGGAGCAAATTTTTCGATGATCAACCGAGAACTCGCCCAATTCTACGGTCTGTCTGGAGAATTTGATCAACAATTTAGGAAAGTCATTTTCAAAAGCAATGAATTACAAGAGCGAGGAGGTTTGCTTACTCATGGTTCTATTTTAACAATAACATCGAATCCCACCCGAACATCCCCTGTAAAGCGCGGCAAATGGGTCTTGGATAACTTATTGGCATCACCTCCCCGGGACCCGCCACCGGGTGCAGCGGAACTGGAAGAGAATCATAATGCTGCTAAAAATCTTACTTTTAGAGAACAAATGACTCTGCATTCCAAAAACCCTGCTTGTTATTCCTGCCATGCGAGTATGGATAACTTGGGATATGCCTTGGATAATTTTGATGCAGTTGGAAAATGGAGGTCGGTGGTGGATGGAGCACCGGTGGATGTCTTTGGCAAATTAAGTTCTGGTGAAGAGTTCAATGGTGTCGATGAATTGCAGAATTTTCTTTTACAGAATAAAAAGCAATCCATCATTCGTTGCCTAACCCAAAAATTATTTACTTACGGTCTAGGCCGAGGCCTTACTTACAAAGACAGGGCATCAGTTGATGAGGTCCTTACCCACTTTCAAAAAGATCAAATCAACCTTGCAGACTTACTCTATAAAGTCATTGAGAGTAAACCGTTTCAATTTTCCAAGTAAGACAGTTTGATTAATTCGTCCTAAATCACTAGTTATAAGTAATATACTTTATAATGAATCCCTTAAAAGTAAGTCGTAGATCAATCCTTCGGGGCTTGGGAGTTTCCCTAACTTTACCGTCTATGGAATCTTTTGGTCGTACGCCTGCGGATACGATTCCATTACGCATGGGTTTTACATATATTCCTAATGGGGTCATTATGGACGAATGGCGGCCACAGTCCATAGGCAATCTTAAGGATTTACCAAATAGTTTAAAGCCCTTGGAGAATCAAAAAAATGACCTTCAGGTTTTGAGCGGACTGGATCATACGAAAGCCTATGCGAATGGCGATGGAGGTGGAGATCATGCTAGGGCCAACGCTACCTTTTTAACGGGTTGTCAGGCTAAAAAGACCGCGGGGAAGGATATCAGGATTGGAGTGTCGGTTGATCAAATTGCTGCGGAAGCCATAGGTGGTCAAACAAAGCTTCCCTCTTTGGAGTTGAGTTGTGATGGTGTGAGGAGGTCCGGTAAGTGTGACTCTGGATATAGCTGTGCCTATCAATACAATTTATCTTGGAAGACGGAATCCATGCCTATGGTTCCTGAATCCAATCCTCGTCTAGTATTTGAGCGTTTATTTGGAAAATCCAACTCTTTGTCTGATCGTGAAAACCAATTGAAGAGAAAAGCTTTAAATAAGAGCATCCTTGATTTTGCCTTGGAAGATGCTGGGTATTTGAGCAAGCGTTTGAGTCGGGTGGATCAAGGAAAATTAAACGAGTATCTTACAAGCGTGCGTGAACTTGAAAAGAGAATTGAACGAGATGAGAAACAGTGGGCAAACTTATCTGATTACAAAAGCCCAGAAGGCATTCCAGGGAGTTACAAAGAGCACCTTCGCATCATGTTTGATATGATGGTTCTTGCCTATCAAAGCGATTCCACACGTATTAGCTCTTTTTTAATGGCTCATGACGGGAGTAACCGAAGTTTTCGTGACATTGGTGTACCTGAAGGTCATCACTCACTTTCGCATCACCGAAATGATCCTGACAAAATAAAGAAACTTGCCCGCATAGATAATTTTTACTCCGAACAGTTTGCTTATTTTCTCAAGAAACTCTCTACAACTAAAGAAATCGATGGAAGCCGGTTGATTGATCATTGTATGATCATATTTGGCGGGGGAATTAGCGATGGTAACCGTCATCGCCATTCTGATCTTCCTGTACTTCTTGCAGGAGGAAAAGCTCGCGGGCTATCAACAGGCAGGCATTTTGATTTTGGAAATATCCCAATGACAAACCTTTATCTAGGTATTCTCGGCAAAGCGGGGATAAATGCATCTCAGGTTGGAGACAGCACGGGCGTAATAACAAATATTTGAACCGTGGAATTATTGGTTTTAGGTTTTGTTCATTGAACAAACTCTTGCCAAGTGGGGGCTAATTAAAATAGTAAGGGGTTTTGCCCATGCACTCCATTAGTCGAGCATTTTTCTTTTCTCTAGGAACAATTCTGTTTTTAGTACTAGGTCTTTTCTGGATCGGGCTGGCATTAGATTTTTCCGCCTTAGAAAATTTTATTATAAATCTTTGTTACTCAAGATTCATCGGATATACGATACCGCAAGTACTAGGGGCTGAAAGTTCACATACTGTAGTTGAGCAAGTATTTCGCCTTAAAATCATCTGTACTTTAGTGGTCGCTTTATATGGTTCATTGATGCTGATAATAAGTAATGTAAAAGTTAGAAAGACAAAATTGCTCATTTTATACTACTCAATCGTCATTCCGCTCCTTTTTGCTTTGTCATATGTTTGGATTAAACTGATTGACGATGACCATATACTTTTAAGGAGTCATAAGGTAGAACTTTCCCAATTTACAATTTTATCTTTGGTAATTTCTGTAATTTTAATTTTACTGAGTTTGAAAAAAGAAAAAAGTAAACTTTCAGAATCTGTTAAAAAGATTCCGACCGCTGACGAATTAAAGATCGACTTAGAGAATTCTCCGCTTGATCTAGAAACTTCTTCCGTGGAAGCAGAAAAATCAGCCTCCTCTATTGTTGAATCAGAAGGTGCAGAAGAACCTAATTCCGATACTCCTAAAGCAGTTGAGAAGGAAAAAACAGAGATAGAGGTTGAAAGTCCTCAACCTGATGCATTACCGGAAGCTAAAGAAGATTCTGGGAATTCCCCGGTCATCGATACAAAAGATGATGATTTGCCTCCGCCTGCCCTTGATGAATTACCGTCTGAATTAGAGGAATTGCGAGACGAGTCAAAAACCGAAAAAAAATCGGATGTCTCGTCTGAATCTTCCGAAAGTCCTCAACCTGATGCATTACCAGAGGCAAAAGAAGATACTGGGAATTCCCCGGTCATCGATACAAAAGATGATGATTTGCCTCCGCCTGCCCTTGATGA
>NHCX01000057.1 GCA_002168015.1 Verrucomicrobia bacterium TMED44 | reverse complement strand
CTTTCCAGTTCCATGTATTTACGAAACTTAAATAAGATGATTTTAGCAGGCTCGGACGCGTTTTGATGTTGCTAAAGGGCAAGCTTCAATTCTACGGATAAAGACAGTGTCAATTATATTTCGAATTATTTTATTTCTCTTAGTCTTGGGTGCTGTATCCTGCGGAAGACAGGATCCTGAGGGGAAATACGCCGGTGAAATCAAAGATTGGATTTACGAAGTCTTTGACGGCTCGGTTATTTCCAATGGAGAAGAAGGAAAGATCCGCCTGATTCTTAGGCAGACTCCGGATGGAATGCTAGCTAATATGAGTTTTGAGCACCCCCAAATAAAAACCACCAACCGGGATGGAAAATGGGAGGTTGGAGACGGAGAAAGGCAAATTCGATTTAATGACGGTCGTGAACCATCCGACTATTTTCTTATCAAACGGGGGATTCGCTTTGCTTTTCAAACTAAGGAAGGACTAAGTAATGACGACGGATCTCCCGTTTTATTGATGAGAAATGATGGTTTGTCTCGAAAAGCATCCTACCCTTTGATTTTAACTTTCAACGCGGAAGACCAGGTCTTGGTAACCGGGGGAGGTGCGGATGCTGAGATGAAGGGATCCTGGATGTGGTCAGGCTCCACCGTGGTGATAACCGCTAAAATGACGTCTGAGGCAAATTCTGCCGGTAGAGAGCAGGAATTGGAAACTTACAAGTATTTTTTACAATGGGATGAGTCGGTTACCAAAGAATTATTGCTTGAGAAAATGGTGGTTATGCGCCCATTTCGAACTAAAGATGGGTCTAAGCGGCAGAGCTGGATGAGCTCGCTTTCATTTAAGGATAAACCTCGTTTGGTTGCGACTAATTCTATTTGAATGGTTATTTTATCTCCTTCAAAGGTTTGACGTAATTTAGGTATTCTTCATTATAGATTGTTTTTTTAACCCCTTAGCCATTTATGATTACTGCCCTGCAGAATTTCATTTCCAAGCAAAGCAAGTTTCTTTTTCCGATCCTGTTGCTTGTCATTGTCGTGTCTTTTGTTCTGTATCTTTCACAAGGTTCATCCGTGTTTGATCTGTTACCCGACCCGAATCATGAAAAAAAAGAACTCTACGGGGTTGATCTCAATGATCCGGATAAACGTAGAGTGGTCACATTGAGCAATCGGGTCGCAGCAAATTTTGGTGCGATTGTGACACCTACAGAAGAAGCCATGGAAAAAGCGGATAGGCAATTTTTGGAAAATCTACAAAGTCAAATTCAGGCTGCATTTCAAGCAAACCAGGAGGATGTCGACCGAAATGCTTTGCAGCGTTTGTTTGGATTTATGCAGCAGTGGCCCAACTTGCCCAAATCAATCAAGGTGAAAGAGATTGCCCGCTCTGGACTTTACGACTTTGAATTTTCAGAATCCTCGGCCCAGTCCAAGATAACCTTGGATGGACAGGCTGATAACTGGGGCTTTTTGCCCCTTTCTGTTAACCATCCCAAAATAAACCTGCACTTTGACGAATTCCTGCGCAGATTAGATCCAGGGTTGGCTAATGACGAAAATCGATCCCGTGCGATGCAACTAGTGGGGCAACGTCACGGATTTTCTCCTCGAGATACCGAAACGATCCTATATTCTCAATTCCGTGCGCTTGAAGTTGATCAAACTTATAGTCAGGGCGGACTTTCTCTTGATCAGGAAGCAGAACTTGATCTACACGGCGAGCAGTTTGCCTGGGATGCGGAGTTATTTTCTCTAGAGGTTGAGGATTTAGACTTAGATGACCCTGCCATTGCTGTTGTTCAAATATCTAAAGAGATTGTTGATGGATCATCCATTGCTTTGTCCTATGGTAATCAAGCAACCAGTTTTGAATTTTCAAGTAATGACCGAGATAAAAACGGAACGCGCCGGTTTGTTAAAATAGAAGCAAC
This sequence comes from Verrucomicrobia bacterium TMED44, assembly GCA_002168015.1. Lineage (GTDB taxonomy): Bacteria > Verrucomicrobiota > Verrucomicrobiia > Opitutales > Seribacteraceae > Seribacter. The sequence goes on along the minus strand of NHCX01000057.1, from coordinate 25,935 downwards.
TATTGAGGATTCAATTGCAGCCATGAAGTCTGCTATTGAAGCCGAAGAATTAGGGCTAATTCTCCAAATTGAGAACAGTTCTATTTTCTTTTACCCTCAATCTGATAAAGTACCCACTCAAAAACCCAGTGTTACCAGTGAATCTTCAGGAATTAAGATCACTGAAACTTTGGAAGAGTCTCTTGTAGAATACCATGGCGAGAACAAAGAAGATTCTGCTTTTGCAGAACCAGCAAGAACTTATGCGACTGCTCTGACATTTCCTTCATCGGACTACATGCAGCTTCCCCCTGCACCGGATGAGGCTAGGATGCTTTCCTATTTTGAAAGAAATAAGGATCAATTTGTTCCTCCCGTTCCACTCCCTGATTTAAATGTAAGTAGTGAACTCGAAGGGGCTGAAGGACCATTGGGAGAACAGGAAGTAAATTCGACTGATTCAAATCAATCGGTTGGGGCCTTAGAGTTGGATCTTTTATCTGAATTGGCGGAGGATGCAAATAGGTCTTCAATCCCGGCTGTCACTTTTGAGCAGGTCCGCGATGAAGTGCGAAAAAGAATCATTGAAGGTGATCGAATTGATGCACAGAGATATGCCGAGACTGCCGCCCGGGATGCGGCCCTAGCTTTTCTTGATGCTATCAACTCACTGCAGGACAAGCTGAGGAATAAATACGGGTCCTATCAGGAAAGAAGAAATTCAACTGAACTGGCAGATTTAATCGCCCTGCATAAATCAAAAACTCGTACCATCTCCTTTGCCGAGAGGGATATGTCGGTTCAGGGTGCGATTCTTGGACTTGAAACACGGGATAGTGAGAAGCGGTCAGGCCGTCAGCCACTCGAGGAAGTTAATGCACTCAATGAGCGTAACTTTTTTACCCGTTCTGTGAGGAAGTCCCGGGACGGGTATGTTGTATTTGTCTATGATCGAAAGACCGAATCAGGACCGGGGGAATATCTACAAGCAAGTTTTAGTGATCTTTATACAGGTTATACTGAAAAGCTTCATGGTGAGATCTTTCTGGAGAAAGCAGATGAGGTTTTAAGAAGTTTGACTGATGGGAACTCAACCTTTGAGGGGGTAGGGGTAAGGGTAAGTATTTCCAGGAAAAGTGATTCAGGGGTACGGGCCGAGTACGATAAGAAAAATGGGAGTTTAACCCGTGAACTTACCAAGCTTCAGAATGAACGCACCGAAATTAGCGACGCGGAGAGAGAAAACAATGCAACGAGTGATCAGTTGGCTAAAAAGGAAGATTTAGACAACGAAATTGAGAAAATTCGTGAAGAACAAGCTGCTCTTAACCGCGAGAGATCTCTTGCGGTTCGTTTAGCCGATGCGTGTCCGTCTTTGGTACATCAAGGTCCTTGGGAGGAGCTCGAGCGAACAGGGAAGGAAATTCTTTTTGCCCGACTTGATGGAGTCTATTCCATTAAGCCGAAAGTACAGGGCGAAGATCAGGTATCCAATCGGGTGCTTGATTTGGAATTTGCTAGAGCAGAGAGAACCCGTGGTAAACTGATACAGGATTTGATCGAAAAGGAATTAAGTCGCTAATTTTCTTTCGACCAAATTAGAAAGTATTCTTGATTTCCATCCGTCCCTTTGGGACTGGCTTCACTTTCCATTATCAGGTGAGAGCCTTTAAGGTTAGACTTTGCAGAATTTTTAATTTCATCGAGTACCCGATAGCATATTTCAGGGTCTCGAATAATTCCTTTACAGACATCAGCCTCCTTTTTTGTGCATTCGAACTGGGGTTTTACAAGAGTAATTAATTTCCCCTTATAATCGACAAAAGGCCATACTTGAGACAGTACCTTATGTAGGGAAATAAAAGAGAGATCCATCACGATCAAAGGAAATGGACTGCCCTCAATATCTGCAGGAACCAGATTCCTGATATTGGTTTTTTCGAGATTGTGTACCCTTTCATCTGTTCTCAGGCGATAATGGAGTTGACCGTGACCCACATCGACGCAAGTTGCACGGATAGCTCCTTTTTGGAGAAGACAGTCCGTAAAGCCACCCGTGGATGCCCCTATGTCTAAAATATGTAATCCTTGAACATTAAGTCCAGATTCCTTGAGGAGATTTTCCATTTTTAAGCCACCCCGACCAACATATCTAAGTTTTTCAGTAACTTTTAAAGCAGCATCTATGGGGAAGACTCGACTGGCTTTATCGATCCGTTCGGTTCCGACTCGAACCTGACCTGCCATGATTAGTGCTTTAGCTTGATTTCTGCTTTCACAAAGGCCTTGTAGCACTAAAAGCTCATCCGTTCGTACTCGTTTTGGCTTTTTTGACATTGTTTTCAAGACAAACGCAAGTGGGGTATCTGGGCAATCTCTCAATACTAAAATAGGGATAAAGTGGGAAAAAAATAAAAAAAACTTGACCATTGTGGGTTAAAGTGGCAAGAAATGGGTTGTAATGGTATTAAAGGGATAAATGATTCGATTGAATGGCCGCAAGTGGAACAACTTTTTTTGTGGGGGAGTTTACCCACGCTCTAGATGCGAAGGGCAGGGTAACTATTCCTTCAAAGTGGAGGATTTCCGGAGGGGAGAATACATACTTGGCCCTGCCGAATCCCAGTGGTTACATAACGGTTTACCCTCCAAAGATGATAGAGCGTTTAGAGGAGAAAGTGGCGGATGCGAACCTGAGCGACACGCAGGCACAATCTCTATTAATGGAGCTTTTTTCAAAGGCGGACTCTTTTGGTTGCGACAAGCAAGGGAGAATCAACTTGAGCGACAAGTTGTTAGCTCACGCCGGAATCAAGGGCAAGGCGGTCCTTGTGGGCAAGTTCTCCTCTTTTGCGATATGGTCGGAGGATCGAAGGCGTGAAGAGGGTGGTGAAAAAGATGAGAGGAATATTTTTGATGCGATGAGGGAGTTGGGGCTATGATGTGGTGTAGGGTGGATAGAGTGGTGATTAGGGACGCCGCTCATCAAAAGGGATTTCGTCCTGACTGCGGAGCCCCCCTCTCTCTCGGATTGTACGGCGCGGGTAATTGGTGGAAAATGGGGGAAATTAATGTATTGTGGAGCGGTTGAATTCGTTTGCTCTCCGTCAGCGGTGAGCCATATTCCGGTTTTATTGGACGAGTGCATGGGTTTTTTGGATCCATGTAGAGGCGGTTCGTTTGCAGACCTGACTTTTGGTGGCGGTGGGCATTCTCGTAAAATTCTAGAGGCGAGCCCAAATGTCCGTTTGCTGTCAATGGATTGTGATCCAGATGCAAAAATCCGTGCGGGAAATCTCGAAAGTGCCTATGGTGATAGGTTCCGTTTCGTTGATTCCGACTTTCAGTCAATTGATCAATACTCAGGGGCACAGGAATTTGATGGAGTCTTGATGGATCTTGGCATCTCTTCTTTCCAATTAATGGAAGCGGCAAAAGGTTTTTCTTTTCGTTTAGATGCCCCGATTGATATGCGTCTCAATCCGAGGGTTGGGCAAAGTGCCGCTGACTTTTTAGAGACCGCATCGCGTGAAAGTCTTGTTCGTGCGGTTCGTGAATATGGTGAGGAACGAAGGTGGTCCCGAGTGGTAAATGCGATAGTAGATGCACGTGGAACAGGTAAGTTACAAAGGACATTGAGTGCAGCGGAATTAGTTACGCAAGCTGTGGGAGGAGTAAGGGCGAGACAGAGAATTCATCCGGCTACTAAAACTTTCCAGGGGGTAAGGATTGCAATTAATGGTGAACTGGAGGCATTGGCCATGACTTTACCCAAGGTTTTTCGGGCTTTGAAACCAGGAGGTATGTTGGCGGTTATTTCTTTTCACTCTCTGGAGGATAGGATTGTTAAGAGGTTTATGAGAAAAATGTCAGGCCGCCCACAGCATCGGGGGGACCGTAGTTTTGTTGCTGAAAGGACCGCTTACGCGGAAATGGTGCAGTCTAAGGCAATTTTTCCGAGAAAAGACGAGGTGGAGTCTAATCCCAAGAGTCGTTCGGCTCGATTGCGTGTTTTGAAAAAGATACGACATCCGGAGTTTTGAAATGAGCAAGTTGACCATAAGTATTCTTGTTTTACTTACCGTTATTGGAGGAGGTGGGGCGATTGGGATTGTTTGGTTACGAATGGATATCTCAGATGTTGCAGCAAAATGTGGGGTATTGGAGGACGAGCGTGAAGTTTTATCCCGAGAAGTTCAAGAGTTACGGGGTCAAAGATCTTGGGTATTAAGACCTTCGACATTAGCCTCCATGGTAGAGGGCAGGTTGTCGATGCCTGCACCTAGGCAGACTTTTCATGTGTCTGAATCGGATATGATAAAAAAATTGGGTAAGTACCATCGGTCAGATGTTGTGGCAGCGAATAATGGGGTTCCGGGCGATAGCCCCGGAAGGATGAGATGAGGAGTCTCTTTGTCTCAAAGTTCCGTTATTATATTGTTTTTTCATCTGTTTGCTTCGGCTTTTGCTCTTTGGGCGGTCGCCTGATATGGTTGCAGGTTGTAGAGTCGGAAAGATTTACAAGCGTTGCCAAAGTGGCTAGAAAGAATTTTGTATCCGTCAAGGCAAGACGAGGCGATATTGTCGATTCAAAAGGGAATTTGTTGGCAACCACAAGGTCCGTTGTTGAGGTTGGTTTAGATCCTCAATCTCTGGTTGAGGATGATCGTTTAAAATGGAAAACCCTGGCGGATTATTTGGGTATTCAAGTTAAAGAAATTGAAGTGGCGGCAGCCAAAAAAACTAGGTCTTTAGGCATGGAATCTGAGGGTATTCGGGATATCAGGTGGGTAAAGTTGAAAGAAGAAGTAGACGAGGGAACTTATCGAAAGATACAGGAGTTGCGAATTAAGGGTGTTTACGGAAATTTTAAGCATTCAAGATTATATCCAAATCGAAATTTAGCTTCACATATTTTAGGGTTTGTAAATAAAGAGGATGTTGCCGCTATGGGAGTCGAGCGATTTGCTGACTATTATTTAAAGGGGCAGGATGGTTGGCGGGAAAGTGAAAAAGATGGTCGAAGGAGAGAGATGCCACAGCACAGGTCTTTAGAAGTGGGTGCAAATGATGGGTTAAATGTTGAATTGAGTTTAGATCGAAGAATTCAGGATATTGTTGAGGAGGAGCTACTTTATGTTGTTGAGGAATTTGAGCCATTAAGTGCAAGCATCATCGTGAGTGATCCGAAATCTGGATACATTCTGGCACTTGCGAATGCTCCTGATTTCGACCCTAATGAGTTTAATACGGCTGAACTCGCACATCAAAGAAATAGAGCCTTGTCTGATCTGTATGAACCAGGATCAACTTTCAAGATCGTTGCAGTAGGTGGAGCGATGAATGAAGGACTCGTGACAGAACATAACATTATTGACTGTACCCAAAGCACGATCCGACGAGGGAATAGGAATTTAAGATTACCGAGTGATCATCATCCATTGGGGAAAATTAGCGTCAGTAAAGTTGTACAGAAGTCTAGTAACCGTGGTGCAGCAAGGTTGGGCATTCTATTGGGTACAACTAGGCTTTATGAGTATTGTCTTGCATTTGGATTTGGTCAGAAAACAAATTTCGGAATAGGTGGTGAAAGAAAAGGGATATTGCACGCCCCGGAACGTTGGGACGGTTTGACTATAACCCGATTACCAATTGGGCATGCAGTAAGCGTCACTCCGATGCAGGTGCATGCAGCTATGTCGGCCGTTGCCAATGAAGGAGTGCTTATGAAACCTCAGTTTATCAGCAGGGTATTTGATAACACAGGAAAGACTATCGTTCCTTTCGATCCCAAACCAGTTCGAAAAGTAATCTCTTCTTCAGTTTCAAGGAAACTTAGTCAAATGCTCGTAAGTGTTGTTTCAAATGAGGGCACGGCCAGAAGAGCGGTTATCGAAGGATTTTCAGTAGCTGGAAAAACTGGCACAACTCAGAAAATAATAGAAGGAAAATATTCAAACCGGCACCATGTAGCTTCATTCGTAGGTTATTTTCCGGCGAATGATCCAAGAGTAGTGATTACCGTGGTAGTTGATGAGCCTAAAATGAAAAAAGGTTTTCTTGGATACGGCGGTGTTGTGGCGGCTCCGTCTTTCCAGCGTGTTGGCGAGGGGATCATTAGTTACTGGGGGCTTAAACCAGAAAGTAAAGATAATGAGGTGGCATCTCGAACAAGATTTAAGGCGCAAGCACTGTAAAAATTTGGAATTATGAAAGGCGAAAAAAAAGTGGAAAACTTAGAGGAAGTAAGGTCAAGAATGAAGTCTACACCAACTTTACTGGATCTTACTGATAGTCCAAGCTTGGAAGACACAAGATGTTCCAGGAAAGCGGTCTCAGGAATAGTCTCTGACAGTAGGAGGGTAACGCCCGGCAGTGCATTTTTCGCATTACCGGGAATTCGTACAGATGGGAATCTCCATGTCGAGGAAGCTCTTAAAAGGGGAGCCAAAACGATAATTACAGAAGATGAGGATCTAGCAGTACCTTTTTCCGTTACCAAAGTCTGTGTAAATGATGCCAGGAAAACTCTGGCTAAATTCTCCAAGAGATATTACGGCAGACCGGACGAAAATCTAGATTTAGTTGGGGTTACTGGAACAAATGGAAAAACTACAGTTACTACCCTGACTCGTCATTTATTGGAAGAGGAGGGTCGGCCGGTAGGATTAATTGGGACCGTTCGATACCACTTGGGGGATCGAGAGGTTCCGTCTTATCGTACCACACCAGAATCGACTGATTTATATTCTCTATTAAAAAGTATGCTCGTGGGCGGATGTTCAGAAGCAGTGATGGAAGTAAGTTCTCATGGTATTCACCAGTCAAGGGTTTCAGGCTTAAAGCTAGGTGTTTGTGTTTTTCTAAACCTGACACGGGATCATTTAGATTATCACCAAAACATGGAAACTTACTTTAATGAGAAACGTAAAATTTTTAATGGTATAAATAGTGAACTGCCAAAGATTGCGATCATAAATGGAGATTGTCCATATGGTCAGCGTTTAGTGAATGAACTTCCGCCCCAGGTAAGGGTTCTCACATTTGGGATGAATGAAGAAAATGATTTCAGAGCCAGAAACTTGGATATACAGGAAAGGGGGACAGAATTTATTCTTGATGCACCTACCGGAACTCATGTGGTTACTAGCCCAATGCTCGGAAGGTTTAATGTTATGAACCTAATGGCGTCACTCGCTGTCGTTCACAGTATGGGACGATCGGTGTCAGATTCGATTCGCAAGGTTTGTGCATTCGAAGGAGTTGATGGAAGAATGGAATCCGTAGATGAAGATCAAGGATATAAAGTTGTGGTTGACTATGCTCATACGCCTGATGCTTTACGAAATGCACTCTCCATGCTGCGTGAATGTACGCCGGGTAATTTACATGTTGTGTTTGGTTGCGGAGGGGACCGGGACCGCGGAAAACGAATGGAAATGACCAGAGTAGCATGTGCAGGTGCTGATAAAGTTTGGGCAACATCAGATAACCCAAGGACAGAATCTCAGGAAAATATTTTTAAGGACATGCGTAAGGGTATACCAAAGGGTGCATATGCTCACTTTATTGATGACCGGAGGAGAGCAATCAGTCTGGCATTGGATGCAGCCAAAGAAGGAGACTGCGTCCTTATCGCTGGAAAGGGTCATGAGTCTTATCAGGAAGTTCAATACACGGCGATTCCATTTGACGATCGAAAGGTAGCGGGGGAACTTTTGCAGGCAAAAGCTTTTGCGTAATCATGTTACGGTTTGATCCAGATAATCTTGCCCAATGGGGTAAAGGAAGATGGGAAATTAAGCCCACGCAAAACATTAGTGGTTTTTCAATTGACTCAAGGAATTTGGGCGGTGGACAGCTGTTTGTTGCTCTAAAGGACAAAAGAGATGGACATGATTTTGTTCAAGAGGCGAAAGATGCAGGGGCGGCTGGAGCTTTGGTCAGTAGATGGGTAAGCGAAGTAGATTTTCCTCAGTTACGGACAACAGACAGTCTTATATCATTTCAGAATATTGCGAGGAATCATCGTGAGAAATTTGGGGGTAAAGTCATAGGGGTGACCGGAAGCTGTGGTAAAACATCCACCAAAGAAATTTTACGAATTCTTTTAGGGGAGGATTGTACCTTGTGTACAAGAGGAAACCTAAATAATCACCTCGGGGTTCCTCTCACTCTGCTTGAAATTGATCCTGATATACATCGATATGCGGTTGTGGAAGCAGGGATTAATCAACCAGGAGAAATGGAAGAACTCGAAAGGATGATCAGACCGGACTATGCCGTAGTAACTTTAGTAGGGCATTCGCACCTCGAAGGACTGGGGAGTCTCCAAAAGGTAGCTGAGGAAAAATCGAGAATTTTTGGTGATATTAAAGGAGCATCAAAAGTGGTCTTTCCAGAGAGCTGTCAAGCTTTCCCTTCATTTGGGAAAGAAGCTTTGGATGGCAGGGATTTTATTGTTTTAAAAAGAGGCAAGCCATCAAATGATAAAGTTGGTAGCCAGGAAGCATATTTTGATTTTCGGACTGAAACTGAAACAAACGGGGACTCGACGACGCTATGGCTTTGGCGTCACGAGTCCCCATTGTTTTCTATTTCATTACCTCCAGTTTCTGTGGGAATGGCATCCAATATGGCTCTGTCGCTCTTGGTCGCGAGCGATATGGGAGTCAATGATAACGATCTTTTCGAACGCCTACCCCAATACCGTCCCTCGACTTTGCGAGGCAAGACCTTGCAGGGTCGAGGGAACAAGTATTTTGTTGATTGTTATAATGCGAATCCGAGTTCGATGACAGATTCCATTTCTTTCTTCAAGGAATCGACCCGGAATGAACCTAAGCTATTCGTGTTGGGCGGGATGGAAGAGTTGGGCGAGAGTGAAATAGAATTACACCATGAAGTTGGTGCTTCTATTGTTCTGCAATCAGGCGATTTGGTTATACTGATTGGAGAGAAGGCTGCTTGGATGGCTCGGGGGATCTTAGAAAATGGAGCCAAAGAGGACCAGGTTGCAGTCCTTCAAAATAAGGAAGATGCCGTAGCCATAATTGAGGATTTTAATGGAGCAGTCTTTTTTAAGGGTAGTCGCTCAAGTCAATTGGAGAGTTTGCTTCCGAGTTGGGCAGTCGAGGTGGAAGGCGAGAAGTCAAATAAGCGATGCTGAGCTACTTGCAGTTTTATGAAGAAATATTTGGCCCATTGAGGCTTTTTCAGTTTATATCGATACGGGCAATTGGTGCCGGAGTTACGGCCTTAATTTTTGGATTTTATTTAGGTCCAAAAATTATAAAATTTTTAAAATCTTTTGGGGCAAGACAGGCATTTAGGGATAAAGATGAAGTTGGTGAATTAGCTGACTTACACCAGGCAAAGGAAAAAACTCCAACGATGGGTGGATTACTGATTTGTGCAACTGTAGTGGTTTCTGTACTTCTATGGGCAGAACCAAATATCTATGTCGTCACCGCTCTAAGCACATACCTGCTTCTAACCTTAGTCGGATTTGCAGATGATTATCTCAAGATTTCCAAAAAAAACAGCAAAGGCTTACCAGGAAGATATAAATTACTTGGCCAACTGGTTACAACCGGAGTGGCTATATTTATTTTAATGGGGCCCTGGAGCGAATTACTAACGGGTGCAGACGGAAATGCGATTGGAAGTAATCAGAAAATGCGTGAACTTTGGGTTCCTTTTTTTAAAGAGGTTTTTGTAGAAAAAATGCCGTTTGTTTTATGCTTTTTGTTTTTCCTAGTAACTCTGACCGGATCAAGTAATGCAATTAATCTTACCGATGGACTGGATGGCTTAGCAATAGGTTGCACGGTAACCGTTGCCTTGACTTATGCGATTATGGCATATGCGTCAGGAAATTTTTTAATTTCAGATTACTTAAAGGTAAGCTGGGTACCTGGGGCAGGAGAGCTAACAGTGGTATGCTCTGCACTACTCGGGGGGAGCCTGTCTTTTTTATGGTTTAATGCTCACCCTGCTGAAGTTTTTATGGGCGATACGGGATCTCTTGCCATCGGAGGACTGGTTGGCATTATTGCTTTAATGATTCATCAACCCCTTACATTGGTAATAGTAGGGGGGATATTTGTAATGGAAGCAGGATCCGTAATCCTCCAGGTAGCCTCATTTAAAACGCGCGGTAAACGAATTTTTCGTATGTCTCCCATTCATCATCACTTTGAACTAAAAGGATGGAAGGAGACCAAAGTCGTTATCCGTTTTTGGATTCTCTCACTCCTTTTTGCACTTTTGGGGTTAGCAACACTGAAGCTTAGGTAATGAAAGGAGTATTAAAAGATTGGGAGAAAATGAAGTCTTTACCCGTAGCAGTTTTGGGAGGCGGAGTAAGCGGTCAGGGAGTTTGCTCACTTTTGAAACGTCTTGGCTGGAGATACCGCGTTTTTAAAGATGAAGGAGTTGAGCTTACTCCAAGTAAATTAAGGTCATCTTCTCTAGTGGTGGTGAGTCCAGGTTTCCGCCCCGGTCATCCATGGTTAGTTATGGCTAGAGAATTGAAAGTCATAGTCTTAGGTGAACTAGATTTTGCTTCCTGCTTTTTAACTTCTCCCATCACGGCGATTACGGGAACCAATGGCAAAACTTCCTTGGCAACCCTTCTTTGTCATGCACTTCACAAATTAGGATATAAGGCAAAAGTCGCTGGGAATATTGGTTATTCTTTATCACAATTAATAGCTGATTCAGTTTCAATGGACGAAAGAATCCTTCTGGAAGTTAGTTCTTTTCAGGCCCGTGGATTATCTCATTTGAAACCAGAGGTCGGGGTATGGACTAATTTCGCGGAAGATCATCTGGATTATCACGCGTCCATCGAAGATTATTTTCAATCAAAGTTATCTCTCATCAGTGGTTGTGATGATGGAATATTTGTTGGGAGTAGTGTAAGGGTTTGGGCCCGTAGGTTGTCGATTGATTTGCCTAAAAAAACCACGGTTGTTCCTGTGCACTCAGAGTTGAATTATCCGGACCAGAAGGATCACTTTTTAAACAGTTACCCGCAACAGGAGAATTTTTCACTCGCTCTTGCCTATGCATCCAGTTTGGGGATCGAACGACAAGATTTTGTCAAGGCATGTGAGGATTATAAGCCAGAACCATATCGTCTAAGTAAGGTCTCTGAGATTAATGAGATCAGTTTTTGGAATGACTCAAAAGCCACTAATTTCGAAGCAGCGATTGCTGCGTGTCGAAGTATGAAAGATACGATCTTTTGGATTGGAGGTGGACAAAGTAAAGGAGGCCTAATAGATGAATTTGCCCGTCAAATAAGTGAATTTGCTTCTCAATCATTCACCATAGGAGAAGTGGGAGAGGACTTGGCGAAAAAAATCAAAGATTTCGGTTCTTCCGCTACACAATGTTTCTCTCTACGAGAAGCACTTGAATGTGCATATTCAGAGGCGAATGGGAAAGTTTCGATTCTTTTTAGTCCTGGATTTGCCAGCTTTGACCAGTTTGATGACTACAATCAACGAGGGGATTTTTATAATAAGTATGTTTTCGATTTAAAGAAGAGGTTTGCAACCTCAGCTCAAGAACTGCTGTATTGAACTTATCTATGCAAAAAATAATTATGAAACTGACAAAAATATTCGGTATTGTTCTATCCCTCCATGTTGGAGTCATTCTGCTCGTTATGTTCCAACCCAGCTGCCAAACGGCAGATAAGAAAAAAGGATCAGGCACGGAGATTGGGAATCTTCCTGAAGAAACGCCGTTGGACGATTTTAATCAAGGAAGTGAACCGAAGGATAAACCTGTGGAGGAGACTTTTGTCTCGCCAACCCGTCCCCAACCTGGGGAAATCATAGTTCCGGGAAGCGAATTCATTGTTCCTCAACCACTCCCACAGGAAGACCCATTAAGTCCGGTAGTGGATGCCACGACCAGTCCTTTAAGACCCAGTGATATGAGCATTTATAATGTAGTGCGGGGAGATACACTTTGGGGAATAGCCCGTAAAAATTCGATTTCACTGAATTCTCTTCTCGGATCAAACCCCAAACTTAGTAAGAGTTCAAAGCTATCTATAGGTCAGGAAATTATGATACCTTCCGCTGGGGCCGGTGTTCCGTCCCCAGTAACTCCAATATCCCAGGTTTCTGAAACAGGATCAAGTTCCGGTTCATATGTTGTAAAGTCCGGAGACAGTTTATCAAGAATTGCTCGTAATAATCAGGTCTCACTGTCCAGCCTGATGGAACTTAATGGGATGAACAGTCAATCGATTATAAGGCCTGGCCAGACCCTTTTGATTCCGAGTGAATCAAGCCCGGTTACAGCGATCAATCCGTCTCCAATTGTTCCTGCTGGAGCGACTACCCATGTAGTCAAAAAGGGAGAAAACCTTACCCGTATATCATCCATTTATGGAGTGCCTATTCAACAAATTATGGATTGGAACAACCTTTCCGACCCTGGCAGAATAAGGGTGGGGCAGTCTTTGGTAGTTGCTGGTCCGAGTTCAACTGAGCCAGCCTTACAGGTTCCGGGAGCGGATCAGCAGTCCGGAAACTCTAATCCAGTCAGCAATGAGGATGCTACCGATGACAGTTTACAAAACTTTTTTAAGGGCACAGTTGAGGATCGTCCACTTATCGACGCTCCAGATAACCCGTAAGATAATTATAAAAGGTGTGGAAAAGAAAGGGAGGCGGGAAAAAGATTGGATCGTACATTAACGAAGTCAGGTAACTGGGTTTCCATCTATTTAGTTGCGGTCGCTCTTGGGCTCACAACTTTAGGTTTGGTTATGCTCTTTAGTGCGGGTGCAGTCCGGGGTGCACAGGCCTTGCTGACCAAGCAATTTATTTGGCTTGGGATGTCTATCATTGTTGGGGTATATGCTGCCTTTATGGACTTGGGGTGGTTGAAGAGAAGAGCTTGGTTACTCTATGGTTTTTGCATTTTGGCATTAGCTTTAACTTTAGTGCCCGGTTTGGGGGTTAAGGTTAACGGTGCTCAACGTTGGCTGGGATTAGGTCCGCTACGGGTGCAACCATCCGAGTTTGCCAAGATAGGGCTGGTGGTTATCTTAGCTGTTTATTTTTCCGATCGGCAGCGTGGGATTAAAACTTTTACTTGGGGCTTCTTGATCCCTTCGATGATTATCGGTTGTTGTTGTGGTTTAATCATTCTGCAACCTGATTTTGGAACCTGTTTTTTATGTGGTGCGGTTGCGGCAACTATGATGTTTCAAAGTGGAACAAGTTTACGTTGGTTGCTCCCGATTGCAGGATTAGCAGTGGTCGCCTTTTCAGTGCTTGTTTACTTTGATCCCGTTCGGATCCGGCGCGTTACCTCCTTTTTGGATGTTGAGGCAAATGCTGGTGACAGTGCTTATCAACTTTGGCAAGGGATGCTTGCCTTCGGTGTTGGTGGATTGAATGGAGTAGGGTTAGGCATGGGTAGGCAACAAATGCATTTTTTACCGGAAGCCCATACTGATTTTATATTCCCAGTCATCGGAGAAGAATTGGGTCTTGTTTCGACCTTATCCATTTTGCTATGTTTCACCTTGCTATTCTTGTTTGTGTATTGGAAATTGCGGCTCTCGACTAAACTTTATGAGTACCAATTGGCTTTGGGAGGACTTCTTTTTATAAGTTTACAGGCTATCATCAATATGGGAGTAGTGACTGGTTCTCTTCCAACAAAAGGAATGTCCTTACCATTTATTAGTTATGGAGGTTCCAATTTAATGGTCACTTTTATTTTCCTCGGTCTGATCATCAATGTTTTCAGGAAAATGGATAACCCCCGCGGGATTCAACCGCGAGAGATATGAAAAATGTAATTATTGCATGCGGTGGAACAGGTGGTCACTTGACGCCCGGAATTGCTCTGGCACAGAGTCTTGAAGAGAGAGGATGCAAGGCCTGGCTATTTATAAGTCACAAGAGCGTGGATTCCAGATTATCTAGTAAATATCCAAAACTGAACTTTGTTGCGATGCCTGGAGCACCCTTAATTAAAACCCCAGTCGGATTATTTCGATTTATGAAGGGGTTTGCTTCCTCTTATCTAAAAGCAAAGAGATTTTATACAAAAGTAGAGGCTGATGCGATGGTCGGTTTTGGAGGTTTTACCTCTTTAGGACCTGCAGTCGCAGCACGCATCGGGAAGATTCCAATCTTTATTCACGAAGCAAATCGTGCAGTCGGAAAGGCAGTTCGCTTTCTTGCCAAAAATTCTGATCGAGTATACTTACCAGAAGGAATGAGATTGGAAGGACTATCCTCTGATGTGGTCAGAAATATCGGATACCCATTACGTAAAGAGTTTCGCAGGATTCCCCGGGAACGGGCCAGAAAACAATTAAGCATTTCCAATAGTGATCGCTTGTTAGTTGTGCTTGGAGGGAGTCAAGGAGCATCTTCCCTTAATCAATGGGTAAAGAAAAATTTGGCCGAATTAGCCAAGGAAGGAATCTCAACTCTATGTATCACTGGTATGGGGAAGGATAGTTCTGGCGTGGTCCAGCTGGAAGGTCCGGTAAATGAGATCATTACGAGTCGTTTTATCTCTTTCACGGATGAAATGAATGTGGTACTTTCCGCTGCAGATCTGGTTATTTCCAGGGCAGGGGCGGGCGCCATTGCTGAGGTTGTGCGTTGCCGGGTACCATCCATCCTCGTACCTTATCCACATGCGGCTGATAATCACCAGTTGCATAATGCTCAATTTTTAGAAATCAAGGGAGGGGGGCTTGTATGTGGAGATCATGAGTTGAAGGAAAAATTGTTCAAGGAAATACAGGAGATGATGTTCAATGAGGAACTTCGGGCAATTTTGCGAAGGAATCTTTTTTCTATGGACGGGGGAGATGTTGGGTTGAGAATTGCGGATGATATGTCCCAGTATATTCAAAATTTAGAAGCTGAGAATGCAGCATCGAAAGAAGATATTGAGGCTTATGCATGAATAAGCCCGAAAGAGTATTTTTGTTAGGAGCCAGTGGGATGGGGATGGCTCCGTTGGCTTTTTATCTGCGAAGTTCCGGGGTTGAGGTTGAAGCATTTGATGACTATTTCAGGGAACCTCTCCGAACACAAATGCAGGATGCCGGGATCAAGGTACTCATGGAACCTGTTCCCTTACAAAAGCCTGACTGTGTTATCCGCTCAAGTGCAATCAGTCCCTCGGATGCACGCCTTTCTTCATTTCGTTCGGGTTCTATTACAATTTATAAAAGGGGGGAATTTTTAGCTGAATATTCCCAGGGTTTGAAAACAGTGGCCATAGTCGGCAGTCATGGTAAAACTACCACAACAGGAATGATTTCTTGGGCTCTTACTCAAGTTGGTTTCGATTTTTCTTATTTGGTTGGAGGGCGTTTCAAAAATGACTTCCTGCAAATTGGCCAATACCAAGACAGTCCTTGGCTGGTAATGGAAGTGGATGAGAGTGATGGCACGATCGATGGTTTTTGTCCGGATATTTCTTTAGTGCTCAATTGTGATTGGGATCATGTAGATCAGTACGATTATAAGGAATCACTGCAAGAAACATTTCAACAATTACTCTCCCGTAGTAAGTCTGGGGTGGTGGTTCCATCTTCTAGTGAATTGTTTCCATGGGCCCGTGATCACCTGAACGTTGAAGTTTTGGCTTTTGAACCCGCCAATGAATCCGCAGACTTCATGGTTTCAAATAAGGCAGCGAGTATAGTTTGTGCGAAAATGATGGGCGTAGATATTGGCAATGTTGACTTCGCTGCTTTCCCGGGAATGGAGAGAAGGCAGTCTACGCTCTTTGAGGATATCGGTCGTACCATTCTTGAAGATTATGCCCATCACCCGAGTGAAATCCGGTCCTTTTTGGCTGAGCGCAGAAAAAAGCTCCCAGAACATTGGATGAAGGTAATTTTTCAATCACACCGTTACAGTCGTACTAAAGCTTTCGCCCAATCTTTCGCAGAAGAGTTAAGCGTGGCCGATGAATTAAATTTCTTACCTACATATGGTGCATTTGAAGATTACGACGCCGGTGGCGATGCCGAATCACTTGCAGGTTATTTACCCCCTAGACTAAGAGAGGAATCCAAAGTGTTTACTGATTTCCCGACTTTCATGGAGGAATCGAATCCAAGGGGCGGGAACGCTAACTCGGAACAAATCCTCTTTGTGGGGGCAGGCAATATAGATGGGTGGGCCCATGCATTTGCAGCGATTAATCATACCAAGGGAGATCGTGGATCTGCCTTTTCTTATTTTCTAACTGACAGACTTTCCCACTCTTGTATTCTACGACAGGGAGAAAACTTGGCATCCAAAACTACAATGCGGGTGGGAGGAACAGCCCTCTGGTATGCGGAGCCCAAGCACACGGAAGATCTCCGAAGTCTGGTGGAAGCGTCGAACCATTTTTCTATTCCNCGTGTTATGCTTGGGCGCGGTTCAAATTTGATTATCCCGGATGAAGGTTACGATGGATTAGTCCTTCGTTTACGAGGCGATTTTTGGAATGAGATAAGTGCCAGATCCGATGATTCATTTGTGGTGGGAGCAGGAGCTCGTTTGAAGGATATTTGCCGACTGGCCTGTCAGAGGGAGTTGGTTGGTTTTGAATTTCTTGAGGGTATCCCCGGTACTTTGGGAGGTGCCTTAAGGATGAATGCAGGAGCCATGGGATGGGAGATTTATGACTTGGTCGAATGGGTTTCCTTTTTATTACCAGACGGATCTATTCNTGAGATTCCTGGNAANCAGCTTAATATTGGATACAGATATTGTCGGGAAGCCAAAGATGGAATTGCCTTACGTGCAAAATTAAAAGCGGAGGGGAAATCCGATCATAAAGCAATTCGATCTGCAATTGAGGAACTGGCCCAGAAGCGCAGGGCCACTCAACCAAGGGAGGCAAGTGCGGGTTGTATTTTTAAGAATCCGGACAAACAGTCAGCTGGTTGGTTAATTGAAAACTGTGGAATGAAAGGCGAACGGATCGGCAGTGCGGTTGTATCTGATGTGCATGCTAATTTTATCGTTAATGAGGGAGGAGCCACGGCGGAAGATGTTATTTCCCTGATGCAAAAAGTTCGGAAACGGGTGAACCAGGAAACTCAGGTTACCCTTGAACCTGAGGTGGGCTTGCTTGGAAAGAAATGGGAGGATCAATTATCGTGACCGTAGAAGATAGCTCGCCATCCGTTACAATCCTTGCAGGCGGTATAGGAGCAGAAAGGCAGGTGTCATTGGATTCTGGCCGGTGCTTGGCTGATGCCCTTGAGATGGACTACAGAGTTAATCTGATAGATTTGCAAGATACCAGCTTGCCCAGTGAGCTTTCGCCAGAAGATACTGTGGTTATTTCAGTCATCCATGGCACATTTGGAGAAGATGGGAAACTCCAGGATTTATTGGATGAAAAGGGTTTTTCATATGCCGGGAGTGCAGCTGCTACAAGTCGTTTGTGCATGGACAAAAATGCCGCCAAAAAGTGCGTGGGTGGCAATGGAGTCCGGGTTTCACCTGATCTGTGCTTTAANGACCCCCATTCTGTAGATCTTGTCAGGGTAAACGAGGAACTTGGATCTGACCTAATTCTCAAACCAACTGATCAAGGTAGCAGTGTTGCTCTNTATGTAATTAGTGGAAAGGAAGAATTATGCACCGCCCTTTCTGATATTGAAGAGGGAAACTGGATGTTAGAAAGAAGAATTTTTGGTCGAGAAGTGACGGTCGGAATCTTGAACGGGGTGGCTATGGGAATTGTCGAAGTTATTCCCCAAGGTGGAGTTTATGATTACAAACGGAAATATTCTCAGGGGTCGACCGAATACCGTTTTCCTGCAGTTTTTGATTTAGAGATCGAAGAGGAAATTAAAAAATTGGCGAACCGAGCTTACCTTTCCTGTGATTGTCGAGACTTTGCGAGAATAGATTTTATGGTATGCGAAGATGGGAACCCGTACTTTTTGGAGATAAATACCCTGCCAGGCTTAACTACGACCAGTCTGCTTCCGAAAAGTGCATCCTGTGCAGGCTATGATTTTCACTCATTAGCCAAAAAGTTGATTGAGCCTGCTATCACGAGGTTTGAACAGTCCAAATTAGCAACCGTGATTCTTTAAGTATGAAATCAAAACCCAAAAAAAATTCCCAGTCCGGTTTGAGTTGGCAAAAACTTAAGCCTAAATCTTCACGCCGGCCATCAACACTTCCAGCCTTTAAAAAGAGAGCCGGTATGATTGGACGGGTCGGTATGTGGGTGTTAGTTCTAGGTTTATTTGTGGGGAGTTTCTTCTGGGTGGAGAAAGTTTTTCGCAACGATCCCGGTCCCATTGACATAACCGGACCGGGAGCACCGGTCAAACAGATCGAATTTTCCAGTAATGGTGTGCTTTCTCAAAAGTGGTTTATGAGTTGGTTCGGTCCCGTTCGAGGACGCTCGCTTATGGATTTGGATATCGAAAAAATCAGGATGGAACTGGAAAAAGAAAGTCAGGTTGTCGCCGCACGAGTGACAAGGAAATTTCCTGCGACTCTTGAGATTTCTCTGGAAGAACAATCTCCTATTATGGTGCTTCGTTTGAAAGTGAAGTCTGGTGGATATAACGACTGGTTGGTATCCCGGGATGGTTCACTTTATCTTGGAGAATGTTACACGCCTGCACGCTTATCCCATTTACCTTCACTTTCAGTCCCCTCCAGTGCTCTTAAGCGAACTCAGAACGATCAGGGTTTCCAACCCTTGAAAGAGATTGCCCAAGTGGCTCCCTTATTGGAATTGGCCCGTCGGGAATACCCCGCGTTTTATCGAGACTGGAAAATTGTTTCCTATGATTTAAGTAATGAATTTGATCCGGTTGCACATATTTTAATCCGTTCGGGAAAGGTGAAAAAGATACGGTTTGCCCCTCAGAAATTTGCTACTCAAATGGAAAGACTGCATTATCTTTTTCTTGAACCTGACTTTAGAAAAAGCCAGGCAATTGAATCAATTGATCTTTCGCATGACCGCTCGGTCTTTGCAAAAATTTAACCAGCTGATTCGGGAATAATCTATGAGTAAAATAATTGGAGCGGTTGAAATAGGAACATCCACAGCGAAAGCCCTCGTAGGTGAGGTTGGAGAAAATGGTGCCTTGAGTATTGTGGGCATGGCCACGCGTCAAAATGAAGGAATGCGCAAAGGTGAGATTATGGATTTCCGGAAAGCGGCGACCTCTGTACACGCAGCCCTAGAAGAGGCTGAGAAGATGTCGGGAACTACGGTTGATTCTATTTATCTGGCTCAAACCGGATCACACCTTGAGGGACAAATGCTGAGGGGTTCTGCTTCGGTGTCTTCTTCGGATAATCGAGTGGCCGTGGATGATCTTAAGCGAGCAGCCATTGAAGCCAAAAGAAGACAGCCGGATGAAGGAAGATCCTATGTTCATCATGTACGGACTCCGATTATTCTGGATAAAAAAGTTGTGGATGACCCGGTTGGAATGCTGGGAAATAAAGTGGACTTGGGCTACTGGTCGATCGACGGGGATGACAAAGCGATTCAGATGGGGCTACATGTCATTTCCAATTACAGCCTTGAAGTGGATGATTTAATATTATCTTCCATTGCATCCGCAACCATGGTGGCAGGTCCAGATTTACGCAGAGCTGGAACGATTGTAATCGATTTAGGAGCAGGCGTAACAGATTTCGTTGTCTATCGGCAAGGATATGTTGCTTATTCTGGAGTCATACCTGTAGGCGGAGATCATATTACAGGAGATATAAGTATGGGTTTGCGAATACTTGAGCCGTATGCTGAGAAACTAAAGCTAGAGTACGGACAAGCTATGCCTTTAAAAGATGAGGAGTCGGAAGATGTTTGGATTATAGGAAATAAAACAATTGGTGATCGCTCCGTTCCTCGAAAAGCCATCGCTGATGTAATTCATGTTAGGGTTGCAGAGTTGTTTGAGATTATTAGCAAGGAATTAGGTCCACTTTTGAATGAGGAAGAATTGAAAGGTGGGATTTTACTTACCGGAGGTGGTGCCCGTCTGCCCGGTGTTGAAAAAGTGGCCAGTCAGATCTTAGGACAAAATGTGAGGAAAGCGAGTTTCCCCCCGGGAATATCTCCTGAGTTAGCTCAACCCGAAAATGCCACCGTTCTAGGTCTCCTTCATTATGGCTTGGAAGATCATAGCCTCCCTGGGCAAGCGAAGCCCGAACAGGCTGTAGGAATACTCGGGAAGATTGGCCGGATTGTCGGAATTGGTCACGCGAACGAATAAGTTTTAATCATTCAACCCCAAAAAAATGAGTCAAGAAAAGTTATTTGAAAATAATTCCGAGACTGTTTCAGTGCATGAAAATACCGCTCTCAAGGCAAAAGTTATCGGAATAGGGGGGGCAGGGTTATCTTTGGTTGATGGGCTACGTTTGGATAATTTTACAGGGGTTGATCAGCTTGCAATCGATGTGGATGCCCGTGCCCTCGGGGATTCCATAGCTTCAGAAAAAATGGCCATCGGTAGAACCTTAACGAGGGGAATGGGCACGGGTGGAGAAACGGCTTTAGCTCGAAAGGCGATCGAGGAGGAGAAAGATAATATTAGGAAAAGCTTGGAAGGTGTGGACTTAATCTTTCTGCTCGCAGGTTTAGGTGGGGGAACAGGTGGTGGAGCAACTCCTGCTATCGCTAAGTTGGCCAGAGAGTCAGGTGCTTTGGTCTTCGCATTCGTTCCGATGCCATTTAGTTGGGAAAAAAGTCGTCATGCTCAAGCAGAGGATTCTTTGGCAGAACTGCGCAAGTTTGCCAATGCAGTTATTCCACTTCCCAATGATTCTCTTTTACAAGTGGGGGGGGCAGATGCCACCGCACTTGAATGCTTTGCGGAGGCAGGCAGAAATGTAAGCCGTGGAATTTCTGCAATCTGTTCATTAATTTTTAGGCGGGGCATGATCGATGTAGATTTTGTGCATTTACGAAAAGCTTTTAATTTGCGATCCGGTCGCACGCTCTTTGGATACGGAGAAGGCAAGGGAGAAAATGCAATTAGGCAAGCCTTGAGTGAGCTTATGATTTGCCCCATGCTTCACCTTCCAGATGTTTCTAAGGCGGCTGACGCCTTACTTATTTTTATCAATGGAGGTCCTGGAATGGGAATGAATGCTTTGCAGCAAGCTTCCCAGGAAATTAGGGAACAATTTAAAGCCGGTGAAAATGTGGTGTTTGGTGCACATGTTGATGAAAATATGGGAGATCGAATCCAAATGATTGTGCTCGGGGCCACCGATTTAGAAGCAGGTATGGTTGCGGATGTTGCTCCTGTTGCGGAGCAGGTTGTGGAAGCAAACCCCTCTGCGCTTAAGAGCACGCATGAGTCAAAACTGAAAGCTTCCTCCAAACCTATGGAAACGAAAAAAACCTCTAAAAAAAGTCGGTTTAGTCGAAAAAAGGAATCTGAAGATCAAAATACTTTTGATTTTATGGAAGAGGCAAATCAACGAGGAATCTTTGACGATTTGACTTCGCGAAATCTTTACGAGGGAGAAGACTTGGATGTGCCTGCTTATTTACGCAGAGGAGTCAAAATCGCAATTTAGAAAGCTATGCTTCCAAGTTGGAAAAGTCTGACTTTTCTTGTAATAAATAATTTTGGCTTCTAAGAACAATCTAGAGCTTTTTCGTTATTTAAAACTAATCGAAGTGAGATAATTTTTTAGTGTTTTCATCTTTTTTTCCCAAAATAGTATTTTTTTCTTGGTGGGAATTTATGAGTAAAGAGATTTTGGNTTGTTAAAAGTTGTCATAAAAGTTTTTTTTAATAAAAAATCTNATTTACATTACTTTTCTAAAAGGTGACAATNATGACCCGNCTTATACATCCCTACAATGTGGTTATTTTGCACTAGAATTTTTATCAAAGTTTACTTTGATGGCTTGCTTGTGCTCTTATTTGGTTCACTTGCTCTGCTTTGTTTATTGTGCAACCCATTGAAAGGGGAAGGTAATGAAAAAGAGCCCATTGATTTAANTGAAAGCATTCCTTCGGGGAAAACCGAAAACGAGCAGAATATTACATTTACGGTTAAGTCTTGGGAATTTGTTGGGGTACAGATTTTCTCCAAAAAAAATCTTCGTGAACAACTAAAAGATTTCTCTGGGAAAACAATTCAATTTGATGATCTTTCCAAGATCATCGATAGGCTCGAGAAATTCTACAAATCCCAAGGCAAGATCGCTTCAGTTACGATCCCTCCGCAGGATGTGACCAGTGGAAACCTGAAGGTTCGTATCGTGGAGGCCCGCTTTGGGAAGATCAAAATTGATCCGGTCGGTTCCTCGCTAGTCAAGCACTCCAAGATTAAAGCTAGCATCGAGAATTATTTATCCAAAGCAAGTATCTATGATGCTGAATACATGAATCGTGGGCTTCTGATCGCTGATGATTTGCCAGGGGTGAGTATGACAGGTTTCTTACAGGCTGGTGAGTCGGACAATGAAGTTGACCTCGTTTTAAAAACTTCTAACGAACCTTCTTATATTGCAGATCTTGCGGTTGATAATGCTCACGCCCGATCGCTTGGAACTTACCGGGCCACTTTAGCCGCNACCTTGGTTAGTCCTTTTCGTTACGGAGAAACAATCAGCTTACAAACTCTCAAGAGCGAAGGAAGTAGATATGGGAGGGTTGGATTTGGCATGCCAGTGGGCTCAGCAGGTTGGAGAATGAATATCTATGGAAGCAATCTATCTTACCAGGTGGTGACAAGTGAACTTGCTGCTCTAAATATTCAAGGTGATGTCGAGGAAACAGGATTGTCACTACGTTATCCTATCATTCGGAACCAAAAGGGGAACTTATATCAGAACTATCGGTTTGATCACCGGGTGTACTTATCGAGNGTCGCCTCGATTATTCAAAAACACTACTCTATTGGAAGTGCATCGATGAATTTGTCTGGAAACATATTTGATACTATTTGGGGGGGAGGNGCCAATACCATGAGCATTGGTCTGTCACATGGAAAGGTAAGCGGTCATGGAGGCATACTGACGAATCCTGACGAGGGTTATCATACTTTGATTAACTACAGTGCAAGCAGACAGCAGACTATTTCTGAGAAATTAAGTTTCTTTNTGTCTGTTTCAGGNCAAATTACACAAGATGTTTCTACCAGTTCTGTTCATGAAATGACTGAAGATTTTCTGGATAGTGCTGAGAGCTTTAGCTTGGGTGGCTTAAGTGGAGTGCGGGCCTATCCCTCAGGCGAGGCTACAGGGTCTGTCGGAAGACTCGTGAAAGCAGAGTTTCGTTATCTATTGAGNAATGACATTATAACAAAAACATTTTATGATTGGGGATGGGTTGGTAAGCGTGACCCTGAGACTACGGGTCCGTCAGAATATGACTTGTCGGGTGCAGGAATTAACTTCGCTTGGAGTGCACCTTTGGGGTTTAGTATGCAAGCAACATACGCTAGACGGTTTGGAGAAAATCCTAATCCTTCACCTACTGGGATGGATCAGGACGGCAGTCTGGAGGAAGACCGTTTTTGGTTCGTACTGGGGAGGACTTTTTAGTAGTGATTTATTGGTTTCGACATAATTTACTCCTTCGACTAGTGGTTTTATCCCCCTTGTGTGTTTCGCTTGTCTTGGGGCAACAGTTACCTTCCGGTGCAACCTTGCAAGCTGGTAATGCAAAGGTTAATTACCACAACTCTTCGCTTTATATAAGGCAGAGTACCGAACGAGCCGTAATCGACTGGCAATCCTTCAATGTGGGGGAGGGAGGAGCCGTTCACTTTATTCAACCCAGTCAGTCGGCCGCCACTTTGAATCGAGTGACAGGTGTTGAAGCTTCTCAAATACTTGGTCAAATCACTGCACCCGGTCAGGTTTTTATCACAAATGGGAATGGGATATATTTTGGGGAAAGTTCATCCGTCGATGTTGGAAGTTTGGCCGCCTCTACTCTTGCGATCGGAGTCGAAGATTTTATGGCGGAGAATTTGAAGTTTANTTCCTNCGGAAAGGATCAAGATTCGAGCCTTATCAATGAGGGAGAATTAAGGGCGAAGGAGAATGGCTTTATTGCTTTACTGGCTCCCGAAGTGCGGAATGAAGGATTTATCTTTGCTAAAAAAGGAACGGTGGCACTCGCCTCGGGCGAGATGATCGAGTTGCAGACGGACCCGAATCATCAATTGGTTGGGGTTCGCGTAGAGCCTGCTCAATGGCATGCTCTCGTGGAAAACAAAAAAGTGATCGAGGCGGATGACGGTATCGTTGTTCTCTCAGCGCAAGCCGCAAGCTCCTTGTTTCAAGGTTTAGTTCGAAATTCCGGTATTCTTCAAGCTAGAGGAATCAAGAAAGATGGTGGACGAGTCATTTTAACTGCTGGGATAGGCGGTCAAGTGAACCACAACGGGTTGATTGATTCCTCTTCAGATATTGGTAAAGGAGGACTGGTCACTATGGAAGGGGAGGAAATTGAACTGGCAGAAAATTCCGTTATCGATGTGAAAGGCAAAAAAGGGGGTGGAGATGTTTTGATTGGTGGTGACTGGCAAGGCGGGGCGAATCAAGAACTTCGTGTTTTGGATGATCCCCATGCCCTGCTTCAAGCAAGAGAGATATTGATGAATGAAGGTTCTCTGATTAATGCAAGTGCATCAGGCAATGGAGATGGCGGAGCAGTAGTTCTCTGGTCAGATATTTTTGATTTGGAATCTAAAACTTTGGTGAATGGAGAAATCTATGCCAACGGGGGAATGAGAGGTGGAGATGGAGGCAGCGTGGAAACTTCTGGCCATTTTCTAGATATCAATGATGCGAGGGTTTCAACCCTCGCACCCTTTGGTCAGACAGGTGACTGGCTTTTGGATCCTGGAAACATTGACATTACCAATACGGGAACCAGTAGCACAGATAATCTCCCAAGTTTTCCGGTTGCAAGCACCTCGAGCATACATCCTAGTTCAATCGTGAACGCCTTGGCTTCCACAAGCGTAACAATCCAAACTGGAACCGGAGACTACGATCTTACCGTTGCCTCAGCGATAACAAGCACAGCAAACAATTCACTTACTTTGGAAGCTGGACGAAACATAGTGATCAACGCAAATATCGATGTGGGTGCCGGAGCCTTAGCGATTGAAGCAGATAATGATATTACGGTGGGAGCGAATTTGACGACCTCAAATTCGGGCAACACAGCGATTGTCCTAAATGCAGGTAAAAATGATGCTTCGGCAACATCCACGGGGGGAGACATTATCATAAGTGGATCTCCCTCCATTTCAACGGGTGCTGGAGGCCGGGCAACCTTTTACACGGGCAGTGTATCTGGATCAACCGGATTGACTACCCTTATCGGTTCAGGAACTGGACGATTTCGTTACAATAGCGATGAGAGTTCCACGAACTATTCAACCTCCCTTTCAAGCGGAAAGTTTGCAATTTATCGAGAACAGCCAACGGTTAATCTTGGTACCACTTCCATTACTTACGGCGATTATAAAAGCGGGGATTCCTTCCCGACTTTGTCGGTCACAAGCGGCACAGAGAATGGAGACGATGTGGATAGTGCAACTTATTCAATTACGGGAGCGTCCTACACCACGAATTCTTCTGGCCAATATCTGAATGTTAAGACCCCAACCACGGCTCTGGAAGGAAATGCCAATGCCAATGCCAAAACCGGTTCCACCTATTCGGTCAGCACCAACCTCCATGATCTTGGTTATGATGTTTCCGGGGGTGGTTTGCAGGTCAACCCTAAGACAGTTAATCTGATTGCTACTGCAGTTTACGATGGCAACAAGTTTTTAGATAGCTCCTATGATGATAGTGACTCCTCCACCTCATACAATGATCCTTCAAATTCCAACGAAGTCACAATTTCCGGACTTATAGGTAACGAATCGCTCAGGTATTCAACGGCGCGTTTGGATTTCTTTCATAGCCATC
>NHCX01000056.1 GCA_002168015.1 Verrucomicrobia bacterium TMED44 | reverse complement strand
GCCCATCGGCCGTTTTGGTTGACGGCCAGTTTGACCCTTTTTTGATCCGCCAGTTCAGCCAATTTTTTGCCTTCCTTTAAGTCGAGAACAAATGGTTTCTGACTGAGTGTATGTTTTTTCGCAAGGAGGCAGTCGTACAAAATGGGCAGGCGATCCGCGGGATGGGGGGTGACATCAACCACATGGATATCATCGAGTGCCAAAATCTCCCGGTAGTCCTGATATACCTTTGCCTCCGGAGAAAATTGATCCCGCAGGGCTTCTGCTTTTTCGATTGTACGGTTGGCCAGGGCGGTAACCCGGTAGCCAGCTTTTTGGTAATTTCGTAAATGATATTCGCTGATTCCCCCCGTTCCAATGAGTGCGATNGCNGGATGGTAGCTTTTTGGTTTTGGCGGAAAATAATCCACCGCCGGAGGATCAATGCTGTTTGCTGTTTTTTCAGGACTCAGTCCATACTCCGACTTTTTCTCACTCACCCGAGTTTGCTAATTGCGCAAGTTCAGTTCCTGCATCATCCGGTCCGTTTCNCGGTAGGCTTCTTCAACCCATTCAACAATCTTTGTGGGGTCGGGAGAATATTCCAGTTCCAGAGCGATGGTACCATCGATCCCAAGCTCCTTGATTGCCTGAAGGTAAGGCATGAATTTAACCACTCCCCGTCCGGGTGGTAGATCACCGTGCACCTTGCCGTCACAGTCACTGATATGAACATGAGCAGCTCGTCCTTTTAAANTTGAAAGTTCGGAAGGCGAAACATCGGAAAGAACGAGGTGGCTGATATCGATATTTGCTTGGACAGCAGGGTGGTTGCAGTCATCCAAAAAACGGACCATTTCCTTGAGGTTATTGAGTAAGCTTAGGCGAAAGGGTTCGAGTTCAAGTGCGATCTTAATACCTTTCGTAGTGGCGTAATCACCGAGTGCTCGCGTGTTTTTCACTGCCCATCCCCATTGTGCTTCGGGTGGAATAACCTCTTTCTGCCAGATATATTCGCCAAGTACGAGGAGTAGGTTATCTGCATTAAAACGTTCGCAAAGATCGATAAACTTTCTGCATCTCCCGAGGTGAAATTCCCGGACGGGTTCATTGAAGTCAATCAAACCTGAGGATACCACGGGAAGAGAGACAATCGGGAGATTGTTGACCGAGCAGGTTTTATCAATCAGTTCGATTTCTTTTTCATCAATGGTTAAGGCTTCGGTAAAGATATCAATGGTATCGAACCCGATGCGGGCGATGTGTTCAATTCCGACTTTTGTTTCCAAGCCGACTTGNTGAAANGCACTATTGATGATTCCGAGTTTCACGGATTAAGCAGGTTGGTCGGTAAGACTTTTGGCGCTGGTGTCTTCGCGGTTTAGGTCCGCGAATTGGGTCTTCGCACGAATGGCATCATCCCTGCCAACTTGGAGGATTTTACTATCTTCGACTTTTTCAAGTTTCGTGTACTTCGGGTGATGAGATTCTTTAAACGGATCGTTGGATTTTGCGTTGTAGCAGCAAATCATTGCCCAACGCGAATGATCCGATTCATTGGCTGCTGAAGAGTGCAGTGTGTTGGAGTGAAAAAATAAGGCGTCACCAGGGTCCATGGTCACATATACCAGTTCGAGGCGTTTTTTTGCTTCTTTCACTCTTTCCATGTCAGCACCTGCCTGATCGCCGGAAAGAACATGGTTTACTCTGCCCATTTTATGGGATCCTTTAATCACTTGCATGCATCCATTTTCCTTGGTNGCTTTATCGACTGCGATCATGACACTACAGAGGTTGGGTGTAAGTACTCCGTTCTGATACCAGTATCCATAATCTTGATGCCATGCCCAAGCACCTCCGACCCTGGCGTCCTTAAGCACCATTTTAGAATGATAGTGGTATGCCTCGTCCTCCAAGAGTTGTTCAACCCGGTCCACCACTCTGTGGCATCGGGCATACATTCCGTAAATCCCNTCCCCTGGATGATTCCAGAGAGCCAGGCGGACCGCGTTTCCCTCTCCGTCATCACGGGAAGCGGATGAATGATCCATCGCATTATCGGTTCTGGCGGTTTGACCAAGTAAATTGATCTCATCGGAATTGAAGAGGGAACGAGCAATGAGGAAACCATCCTTTTGGTAGGAGGCAAGTTCTGCTTCGTTAAAAGTATTCATAAGTAACTTGGGTTTGTTTATAGAGGGTCAAATAAATCAGAATGTAAAGTGAGCCTTATGGCAAGAATCCAGTTTTCAGATTTGCAAAACCGATGGACTTGGTTTCCGATAGGTAGTGAAGCAATCGTATTCTTCTCTTTATTCTTATGAAAATATCACTCTTCTTCTTATTCATTATTTTTTTTACTTCCTCAGTTTTTTGCAAGGAGGAGACCGACGAGAAGACTTATTCTGAAAAACTTAAGGAAGCATACGCCGAAAAGCTAAAAAAAAGTAAGGAGTTATACGACAAGGGAGTTAAGGTTGCCTCTGAAAAATATTCCGAAACTTTTGAAGAAGGAAAAGATTTGTCAGGGAAATCTAAAGAGTGGCTATTGAAAGATCTTCAAAACATAGGAGACTGGGAATACAAAGTTGAATCTTTTGATTTGGAGAACCCTAAGGATCTCGAAATCCGTCTTAATCAATTGGGTGCAGACCGCTGGCAATGCTTTTGGGTTCAAAACAAGGATTCGAAATCCGTGTTTTATTTTAAGCGAACGAAATTGAGTTATCTCAGTAAGGTTCCGACCGGTGCCTTACTTCGAATTATGGCTGATTTTGGTAACGAGTAATTTCTTTAGAAGCCTTTGACGCATACAAGTCGTTCTGCGGTTCTTAAATAAAGATCACCGTTTGCCAATGCCGGCGTTGACCGGCAAACTTCTCCAATCTCCGTAACTCCGAGTTGTTTAAATTCATCCCTGTCAGCAATCGCCACCACCTGCCCATAGGCGGATACGCAAAAGACGGTGTCCCCTGCAAGTACCGGAGATCCAAAAAAAGTATCCTTCACATTTTCCACCCTTGCCTTCCAAACCTTCTCACCGGTTTTGGGTCGTAGGCAGGTAATAACGCCGTTGTCTGCCCACATGTATAATCGATTTTCAGAAAGAAGGGGAGATGGTATATGAGGCATAGTTTCCTCCATTCTCCAGATTTCCCTGGCTTTACCATTCTTAGATGCAGATGCTGGGCGAATGGCCACAAGATGTTTATCCAAAGTTGTGAATCCACATACGCCCAGTACCAAATCTCCTGCAACAATGGGGGAGGAAATTGCTCTCTCCGAATGGGGGCGTCCGAAAACGGATAATTCCCATAATTTTTTTCCTGTTTTGGGTTCCAGGCTGGTAAACCCAAGCCACCAATTGGTAAAGATCAACTCTTGCTTTCCCCTTGGGGAAGTAAACACGCAGGGCGTCGAGTAAGTAAGTCTTTTNCTTGATCGGGGAACCTTCCATTGGATCTCACCGGTTTTGCAATTCAGGGCGTAATGGGCTCCACCACCTTTTTCCTGATCATTGGGTACTATGAGTAGATCATCGAAAACAATCGGGGACACGGCAAATCCGTGACCTCCCTTTACACCTCCCAGGTCTTTTTCCCAAATCAATTTTCCATTATGGTTATGTGCGGTAACTAAAAGCTGTTCGGAATGGCCCCATACCGAGTAAACCTGGGTGTCGTCGAGGGCTGGCGTACTGGAGGCAAAACTGTTGAAACGGTGAGTCTTATGGGTTTTGGATTTATATGAATGCTGCCACTGAATTTGGCCGGTAGTGGCATTTATAGCCATTACTTTTCGTGTCTTTCCTTGATTGGCGGAAGAATTAAGAAAAACTTGATTTCCCCATACTGCTGGAGATCCGTGTCCGGGTTCATCCAATTTCAAAGACCAACGATAGGAGGATTCATTCCACATAGTGGGAATATTAAAGTCTGCTTTTCCATCTCCATTATTTCCCCGGAAACGGGGCCAGTTGTCAGCGATTAAATAGAGCGATCCGCTCATCAGTAAAATAGCTAAAAAGCAGTAAGATTTCATCTTAAAGTTCTTTAATCTTTATATTCCTAAACCAAACAACTTGCCCGTGGTTTTGGAAACCAATCCGTCCGGTTCTTGGCAGATCCTTGAGGGCACTTTTAAACTTGTTAGGGGATCCGTCCGGGTTCTTGCCTGCTTCCTTCCAATCGTTCAGGTTGATACGGAATGCGTTTTTTTCATTTAGATCAAAGGAGACATGTGGTCCATTACAGATAAGTTTGCATCGATTCCATTGACCGACTGGTTTTGAGTAATCCCCGCCGGGAGCTACGCCGTCATAAAAGGAGGCGTTTAGTTTTCGGGGCGGAAGAATTTTTTTCGCTTTTTTCTGAAAACCTTCGTTATCCATCAACTGTATTTCGAATCCACCTTGCACAGGGTCGTTTTTATCAGTTCGGTAAAAGATTCCTGAGTTGGCTCCTTCGGACAATTTATATTCTAGCGAAAGGGCGAAATTACCAAATTCGTTCCTAGTCCAAATATATCCCATTCCACGAAGGCGTGCTACACCCTTCTTATCTTTGGTTTTTTCCATTCGACAAACCATGGAGCCATCAGATTCAATTTCCCATGATCGCGGGCTCAGTTCGAAGGCATCGAGATCCACTCCGGAAAAGAGTGTTTGCTTGTCGGCAAAGCCCTTCTGGCTGAGAAGGCTTACGAAGAGACAAAGGGATAGGGTTCTCACTTGGGAACCGTCGGTTTCCGGGTTCGGGGGGGCAGGCGTTTTACTACGGATTGCGGAGGATCATCTTCAGGAACTTCAAGTTCTTGTCGATGCAGGGCCAGCTGGCGGGAAAGACGGTTCTGGATCCCTGCATATTCGGCGGTATTATACACACTGGTCATCTCGTTCGGGTCATTCTTCAGGTCGAAGAGTTCCCACTGATCGACATCCTCTTCGTAAAAGCGGATTAATTTGTAGCGTCCATCTGCCACCCCATAATGTCGGCGGACCCAGTGGTAGCCAGGGTATTCATAGTAGTGATAGTAAAAGCTTTTCCGCCAGTTTTTTGGAGTTTTTCCCTTTAGTAGGGGAAGCATCGAGCTGCCATGCAGGTCGGATGGGGGTTGTGAACCTGCGATTTCACAAAAAGTTCCGGCAAAATCAATGGGAGACACAATATCTCTGTTGCGTTCACCAGGTTTGATCACCCCGGGCCAACGGATGAGAAGGGGGGTGCGAAGTGACTCCTCATAGATCCAGCGTTTATCAAACCAACCGTGTTCGCCGAGATAAAATCCCTGGTCGGAGCAATAGATTACAATGGTGTTTTTTTCCAGTCCGGTTTCTTTCAGATAAGCCAACATTCGCCCCACGCCATCATCCACCGAAGCAATGCACCGGAGATAATCTTTGACATATCGTTGGTATTTCCACCGCACGAGGTCTTTACCCTTTAAGCCTGCTTTTTTAAGGGCCTCGTTTTTTGAACTGTAGGCAGCATCCCAAAGTCTTCTTTGCTCCGGAGTTAGATTCCCAGGTGTGTCTAGTTTCAGATCTCCCCGGTTCATGGTCTCGGCAATGGTCATATCCTGCTGGTAGGCGGCGAGAGTACGTCCTTTGTAGTCGTCGAACAGGGTATCAGGTTCGGGTAAAGTGATGTCGTCGTACTTGGTGAGGTACTTGGGCCCTGGTTGCCAGTTTCTGTGCGGGGCTTTGTGTTGATACATCAGCATGAAAGGTTTTTCCTTATTCCTCTTATTTTTCATCCACTCAAGGGCAAGGTCAGTTATGATGTCGGTAGTGTAGCCAACATGTTTGATTATCTCATCGTGCTTACCGTCCCCATCCGCATCCAGACGCATGGGTGGGTTGTAATAGGGACCTTGCCCGATGAGAACTTCAGAATAGTCGTATCCTTGCGGAGACATGTGCGTGCCGAGATGCCACTTGCCTACCACCGCCGTGGTGTAGCCTGCTTTTTGGAGAAGTTTGGGGAAGGTTTGCTGAGTTCCATCAAATTTGTTTCCGTTCACCAGAAATCCGTTGGCGTGTGAATACTTGCCGGTCTGGATGGCGGCACGCATCGGCCCGCAGATCGAGTTGGTGACATAGCACTGCTCGAAAAGCATGCCATCCCGGGCAAGCGAATCGATGTTTGGGGTGGGGCAGTGTTCTGTGAGCCAGGAGTTGTAGGCACCAACCGCCTGGTAAGCATGATCATCGGTAAAGATGAAAAGAATGTTGGGCTTTTGAGCGGCTCTGAGCGAAAGAGTTCCTAGGGCTAGTATGATTGTAAGCAGTTTCATGGATTCGAACCTACTGACGGTCTTACCATGGTCAAGCGCTCAGCTTCTAAGTTTTTGATATTTTGAAGAAAGTGAAAGATCGTTTCACATTTATTTTCTTAAATCTCTCAGGAATTTTCGTTTATCTGCGGTCATTTCTGATATTCGTTGCACCACTTCCTCAACCTCAAGGTATTGGTTCCAATCAAGCGTAAGTACCCGGGTGTATCGAGTCATCTCATCAATGAAATATTCATACCCTTGGTTGAGATTTTCCATGTAGTCCAAAGTGATAGCGGTTTCCGCTTTTCTTCCCCTCTCTCCAATTCTTTCCAGGCAGGTTTTGGGATTGACCCGCAGGTAAATAAGGATGTCGGGATAAACAAGGTACCGTTTCATAATCTTGAAGTGCCCAAGGTAGGTGTCATAGTCCCGTTGATTGATGAATCCCGCCTCGTGAAGCATACGGGCAAAGATCGTATCCTCGTAGATAGTCCGGTCCTGCACCGCTCCCTTGTCTGAGTTCCAGACGATTTGCTGGTGTTGTTCGAATCTCCTGAAAAGCAGATGGATTTGCATCATCGCTCCCCAGCGATTCATATCGGCGTAAAAGTCATCCAAGTATGGATTGTCCTTTACCGGTTCATTGTATGCCTCATATCCGAGCCATTCGGAAAGATCCTGAGTAAGGGTAGATTTGCCAACCCCGATAATTCCTGAAATTCCAATAAACATAAAGTCTTAAAAATTTATTATGCAGATGTTGACGATAAAGTCTAGCGAGGGACGTTTAGGTTCCACAGAATGTCTGGTAGGCATTCACTGAAGGGACTGGAGGAGATTGGTAGGGTAGTAGATAATCCCTGTCTTCGTAGGGCTTTTCGAGTGCCAGTAAAAGCTTATGAAAGGGTTGAAGATCACCTTCTTCGCCAGCTTGAAGAGCTTCCTCAACTTTATGGTTTCGAGGAATGACTGCTGGGTTGACAGAGTGCATAAGAGCTAAAGAAGAGTCCAATCCCTGTTCTTCTTTTTTAAGACGAGCTTGCCATCGCAGATACCAGTTTTTGAAGGTATCGGAAGAATAAATCTTCTGGTCGGGGAGTTCTTTTTTGCTCAAGTGTAAAAAAGTATTGGTGTAGTCGATTGAATTTGTGTGCATCCAGTCAAGCAAGTCGGTGATAAGCTTTTCATCCTCCTTGCATATTTGACTGAGCCCAAGCTTAGCCCTCATTGTCCTAAGCCACTTGCTTTGGTAAATTTCCCCGAAAGCATTCAATAAATCCTCTGCCATGCTGATAGCTTCCTTTCTTTCATGATGAATCAGGGGTAGCAGACTTTCGGCCAGACGGGCGAGATTCCATTGGGCGATAAAGGGTTGATTGGCATAGGCATAGCGTCCCTTGTGATCAATCGAGCTGAAGACAGTTTTGGGGTCAAAAGTATCCATAAAGGCACAGGGCCCGTAATCGATGGTTTCGCCGGAAAGTGCCATGTTGTCGGTATTCATGACTCCATGAATAAAACCGACTCTCATCCAATGAGTAATTAATTCTGCCTGTTGATGGATGACTGCTTCGAGTAAGGCGAAGGGTTGGTTTTCCTTTTTCTTTATCTCGGGAAAGTGCCGATCGATCAGGTAATCAAGAAGAGACTGAGTGATATTCTTATCGTCTTTAAGGGATGCAAATTCAAAGGTTCCCACCCGAATATGTGAACCGGCGATCCGGGTAAGGATTGCTCCGGGCAACTCGGTTTCCCGATATACATTCTCTCCGGTGGTTACGACCGCCAAACTCCTCGTGGTGGGGATTCCCAGAGCGTGCATGGCTTCGCTGATAATATATTCACGTAACATTGGACCGAGGGCCGCCCGTCCGTCTCCACCCCGGGAATAAGGAGTTCTTCCTGACCCCTTTAATTGCAAATCAAGACATTGACCCGTTGGAGTCAGGTGTTCTCCCAGCACAATAGCTCGACCATCACCCAGCAGGGTAAAGTTTCCGAATTGGTGTCCAGCGTACGCTTGGGCAAAGGGCTCGGTTCCTTCGGGTACNAAGTTTCCAGCAAGAAATGCAGTTCGCTTTTGTTCGCTAATGCCAGAAAGNGTAAGTCCAATCTCTCCAGCCAGTCTTTTATTGAAAATAACAATCTCAGGATGCCGGACCGGAGTGGGTNATAGTTTGGAGAAAAGTACANGGGGAAGTTCCGNGTAGGTACTTTCCAACTTGAAGCTGAAATCAGTCATATAATTTTATCAAGGAAGTATCTGAGGGTGTTCACTTTAGTTTGAGTTNTTCNACAATATCACGGGGTAGGAGGGCATTTAATCCAAGGTTGGATGAGGGTGCCANCAGATAAGAACTCGTNNNATTCCGGGACTNNATATCCGATTTTAAAATAGCCAAATTTTTCCCACCAATTCTTTTACAAGCACATAGGGAAGAAGGTCTACTCCATCTGTCCAATTGTGCCCATTGCTACCATGACTGTCTTTGCCTGCGATCCGAACGAGTTTCGTTTTTCCCTTAAGTGCGAGCAAGGAATGAATTNNACAGACTATAATTCCTAAGAAGGGAAGCCGTATAACTTGAATCATCACTACTTCATGGCTCGCTTTTTATCTTGAAACAACTGAAAAATATTCTGAAATCTTGATTTAAGATTTTTTCTCTTAGTCACCATTGAAGATAATTTTCATATTTGGTTTGTAACATTCTGGCTAGAAGGCTTTTTTACCATATATGCAGGTAATTACAGAAATTGAATCTCTGGTCATCACTTTCGTTGAAAATAAATTGGGTTTANCCGTTGATTATTCTGCCTATGCTTACATGGCAGTCGCTTTATTGATCATTTTNCTCGTAAGTTGGGTTGCCAATTTTTTGGTCAAAAAATTCCTGCTCGGACTCCTCAGGTCCTTGGCATCCAAGACCAATACAAAACTCGCAAAATATCTTTTGGAAGAGAGTTTCTTTCTCAGGCTTTCGCATTTGGCACCGGCGTTTGTAATAAGTTCTCTCAGTCAGTTGTTTTTTGCNGGGTATCCCGNGTTAAATGGACTGATTGAAGTCTTGGTTAATCTTTATTTGGTGGGGATCGCTCTTTGGGTTTTTGATTCTTTGATCGATACTTTTTACAAGATTTATGATGAAAGCAGGTTTTCCTCCAAACTTCCACTGAAGGGAATTTGTCAGGCGATCAAAATATTGGTCAATGGAACAGGGATTATTTTCATCCTATCCATCCTTTTGGATAAATCTCCGCTTTATTTCTTTTCTGGTCTCGGGGCGCTTACGGCTGTTCTCCTTCTAGTTTTTAAGGATGTTATTCTTGGCTTGGTTGCTGGTGTGCAATTAACTGCTAATAACATGGTTCGTAAAGGGGACTGGGTTGAAATGCCCAAGTATGGTGCGGATGGGGATGTGATTGATGTAGCACTGACAACGGTCAAAATTCAGAATTGGGACAAGACGATTACTACGATTCCTGCTCATGCCCTGGTTAGCGATGCCTTTAAAAACTGGCGGGGGATGAGCGATTCTGGAGGTCGGCGAATTAAGCGCTCCATTCACCTCGATCTTTCGAGTGTTCGTTTTCTAAAAGAGAGTGAAGTTGAAGAGCTTGAAAAGATTAAACTGCTTAAGGATTATTTTTCGGGAAAAAGAGAGGATATTGGGGAGANGGGATTGAAGGTCGAGGAGCATGGATTAGCTGCCCCCTTGCTAAATGGACGGAACCTTACCAACTCCGGTTCCTTTCGNGCTTACTGCTTGGAATACCTAAGAGCCCACCGTTCCATTCACAAACAGGGGATGACTTTCCTGGTACGGCAACTTGCGCCGGGAGAAAAAGGGCTCCCGATTGAAATTTATGTTTTTGTAAACGATGTTCGTTGGGTACATTTTGAGGGAATCCAATCTGATATTTTTGATCATTTACTCGCATCACTTCCCATTTTCGGGCTTCGTGCCTTTCAGTTTCCGAGTGACTCCAGTATTTCGGCGATAGCTCGCTAGGCATCTTAGAAAGCATGAAGTTTGTTGGTATGACAACCTGGATGATTGTTTTACTCTTGCAAGGATGCGTAGAGCATAAAATGGAGTTGTCCGACTTTAGTAGCGATGGATGTAGTCTTTTTGTGGATGGTACTTTTGAAAGTCCTGAATTATGGAAAGATTGTTGCCTGCAGCATGATATCGCTTATTGGCGAGGGGGCACAGAGCGTGAGCGAGAGTCTGCAGATCTTGCGCTCAAGGCATGCGTGGAGAAAAAAACTGGCAACGCGAAACTTGCAGAACTCATGTACCAAGCAGTAAGAACAGGAGGTGAGCCTCATTTCCCGACTTGGTATCGCTGGGGATATGGATGGCCGGTCGGCAGGGGGTATCAAAGACTTACTGCAAGGGAAGATGAAATAGTCCAAGAAAAGCTTACGAATTATTGGCAGAAAGTTAGATAGGATTTTGTAAGAAAAGAATTTTGTATGGTAAATCCTTATTGCATAATGGTTTTGTTATATTTAATTTAAGTTTGATTTTTGAGGATTGATTTATCTGTTTTCGCAACTATTGAACTGAGAATATGATTTATGATGTTAAAACATTTGAACCGGGTGAAATTATCCTAAAGGAAGGAGAGATTGGAAAAGGTTTTTGCATACTTGAAGATGGTGAACTTCAAGTTATTCGCGGAGAGAAGATTCTTAATGAAATTACTTCTCGTGGATCGATGTTTGGAGAATTAAGCGAGCTTTTGATGTATAAAAGAGATGCATCGATTCGAGCTAAAACCAAAGCTTCAGTGAAATTTTTCAATATCAGCCTGCCAGAGTTTGTTGAGCAGAACCCAAAATTTGCGGTAAAAATTATTCGAAACCTTGGCCGTCGACTTATTCGTATGAATGAAATTGCAATGCAAGGAGACGCCCGGAACAACATCCTCAAATCTATTGATGATAAAAAAGACGGCAAGAGTTCGGATCAGACTATCCGTTTGTTAGTTGTTGAGGAAAAAGAAGCAATTTATTCTCAAATTAAGGAGAGTTTTTCAAAAACTGGATGGGTGATAGAATGGCTTTCTTCGGAAGACGAAGCGGTTAAGCTTTGCGATAATGAATATTTTTCCGCGATCATTGTGAGTTGCTCGCTTCCTGATGAGGGGGCGATTGATTTAAAAAGGAAACTTAAAACA
>NHCX01000055.1 GCA_002168015.1 Verrucomicrobia bacterium TMED44 | reverse complement strand
CCCATAGCGAATTTATTTTTCGCCATGCGTGATCGGGCGTCCTTCCAAAGAGAGGAGCCTTGCGGAACCTTTGAGGATTGTTCATCCATCTTTTTAATCATCCCCTCCAGTATGCCTCACCCGAGGATCCAATAATCCAGTGAGTAGATCAGCTAGCAGGTTCATAATCACAATCAGGAATCCGAAAAATAAGGATAAGCCTAAAAGAAGAAATTCATCCCTTGTGGTGGCTGCATTGACGAAATGTTGCCCCATACCCGGAACCTGAAAGATCGTCTCCACAATAAATGATCCACTAATCAAGGCAGCGAAAGCTGGGCCAAGGTAAGCGACTGCAGGGAGGAGTCCACCACGCAGCGTATGTTTAAGAATAACTTGAATCGGGTGCACTCCTTTTGCTCGGACCGTTCGAACGAAATCCTGCGACAGGACTTCAAGAATTCCTCCCCTTGTCAGTCGGGCCAGATAAGCAGCGGAAACCAACCCCAAAGTAAAGGAGGGAAGAAGGATATCCACGAGGTTTCCCCATCCAGCCACTTTGAGTCCAGGTATATGAGCCGCGACATAGATTTGAAGTAGCGGGCCTATCGTAAAAGATGGGATGCAGATACCCACCATTGCCACGGTCATACAAGCCCAGTCTATCCAGCTGTTTTTTCGAACGGCAGAAAGAATGCCAATGGGCACTCCTATGCCAATTGCAAATCCCAATGCACAGAGACCCAGAATAAGAGAATTGGGGAAAGACTGAGCAATGATATCGATCACTGGCCTTCCTTTACTGGTGGAAATTCCAAATGATCCCTCGGTTATAATATTTTTAGGGTAAGCCAGGTATTGTTCCCAAATCGGTTTATCCAAGCCATAGAGTTTGCGTATGTTCGCTTTTGTTTCAGCTGAAATATTTTTCTCGGAAGTAAATGGTTCACCCGGCATGGCCTTAGCGAGAAAAAAAGTAATGGTGTAGAGGGCAAATAAAACAAGCACTCCTTGAAGTAATCGATCGATGAGAAAGCGTGGCACTTTATCGGTCCTCCCTGTTTATTGGGTCCGGTTCCAAGCGGAGGAACTTATACGGATGGTTATCGAGAAGAAGCGGACTCCAGCCTTTCACATCGGGATGGAGGAGATAATTTCGGGTATACCAGTAAACCGGGAGAATGGGACGTTCTTCAAGGAAAAGCGATTCAGCTTGGGCAAGCAATTCATATCGTTTTTTAGGTTCACCGGTTTGAGCGGCTACACCGAGAATCTTCTCAAATTCTTCATTGTGCCAACCAGTGCGGTTGTTGCCGACTCCTTTCATCCACATGTCTAAGAATGTCAGGGGATCCATATAATCTCCTATCCATCCTCCCGCGGCCATGTCATAATCCTTGTCAAACATCGCGGTGATGTAAGATGTCCATTCCATTTGTTTGATTTTAATCGTGGCTCCGAGGTGTTCTTTCCACATCGCCTGCAGGGCCTCTGCGGTAACCTTGGAGGATTCTTTGTCTGTGGTCAGAAATTCAATGTCAGGGAGCCCCTTACCTCCAGGGTACCCAGCATCGGCGAGCAATTTACGGGCAAGTTCAGGGTCAAAGGTCACGACATCGGATGCAGGGTAATTGCCAAAAGGAGGGACCAGTCCACTGGCAGGCTTCTGTCCGCCTTTTAATACATTATCGATGAGGGATTTTTGATTGAGCGCGTACGAAAAGGCAAGGCGTACGCGGGGGTCGGTGAAGGGTTCATTGGACACATTGGTACGGATAAAATAAGTGCCAAGGTAGAGCTCGCTCCGCACATGTTCCGGATATTTTTCCCGGGAATATTCAATAAGTTCGGAGGCAATGCTGTAGGTCACATGCATTTGTCCGTCAAAATACATCCGGTCCTCGGTGTAAAGGTTACCAATAGGAAGAAAGCGGATGCCGTTGATACCGACATTGTCCTTGTCCCAGTAGTTCGGGTTGCGACTCACCTCAATATGGTCATTGAAACGCCAGGATTTTAAGACAAAGGCACCATTACCGACTAGGTTTTCAGGTTTGGTCCACTTGGTGAAACGTTCACCGATATTGCCATGTTTAAGAACCACATGCTTTGGAACTGGGTACCAGGTATAGTGCTTGGTGATCTCGGGTAAAAAAGGAATAGGTGAATTGAGCTTCACTTTTAGGGTATGTTTGTCGGGTGCACTAGCCCCAAAGTCAATGAGTTCCCAGAGGTCCTTTAATTCATGATCTTTCAAGGCTCCCCGATCTTTTTTTTCAAAAGTGAGGTTTTTTAACACAAGGGAGCGTCGAATTTTTGTAGAGAGGGTGGATGGCCAATCGAAAAGGGATGAATTTTTCAGAAGCTTCTCCAGTTGACCCAGGTTTAACTTGTCGAGTCCGATAAAATTAAAAGAGCCTTCTTCCGCTTTTTCATTGGGGCCAAAGTTGACTTCCTTCAAAGAATCCCACCAGTCCTCGGTAAAAGTAGGGTCATTTCGATAGAGCAGGTAGGAACGCTGGGACTTATGATAGAACTCGGCGTCCTTAATGTAATAAAGCATAAAAGAATAATCGGAGGCGAGGCCAGGGGTAAGTAGCCGGCGAAAGGAGAAAAGAAAGTCATTCGCGGTCAGGGGTTTTCCATCCGACCACTGAGCATCTTTACGAAGTTCAAATATCCATTCATCTGGCCGTTTGGAATTCACGGGATACCATTTTTCCGCGACCCCTGGCAGGGCGATTCCGTCCTTTGATGGATGGGCTTCCACCAATCCCTCGAAAAGGGAACGAATGACATTGCTCTCCAGTACGCCACTTACAATATGTGGATCCAGTCCCTTGGGTTCGCCACTATTACCCATAATCAGAATTCCTTCGCGGGAAGCTTCGTCCACGCTGCTGTTCTCTCCGCATGAAAACGCCAGCAGGGAAAAGAAAACCGTCACAAAATGATATTTAATCTTGGCTGTTAGGGCTGTGATGTGATTTCTTTTTTTGATCCTTTAAAAAAGGGACGAGCACTTGATTCTTGGCAAGCAAAAGAGTTCGATAAATTGAAAAGAACCAAGATTTGACTTTGCCCCCTCTTTGAGAAATCGCTATAAAAGAAATGCGTTGTATGCGTGATTATTTCATTAGAAGGATGTTATTGATTCCACCGACCTTGTTCGGAATCAGTATTTTGGTCTTTGCCATTACCCGGTTAGCCCCCGGTGGCCCTTTGGAGCAGGCAATGATGCAGATGCAGCAGGTTTCCCAGGACGGGGG
The DNA here is from genome assembly GCA_002168015.1 of Verrucomicrobia bacterium TMED44. Taxonomy (GTDB): domain Bacteria; phylum Verrucomicrobiota; class Verrucomicrobiia; order Opitutales; family Seribacteraceae; genus Seribacter. Next base: position 20,208 of record NHCX01000055.1, on the reverse strand, counting down.
CGGAGGTCAGGGCATGGGGTCTGACCAAGCACTCTCCCAAGAGCAATTGGAGCAGATGAAACGTCTATACGGATTTGATAAGCCACATTGGCAGGCCTATTTAATTTGGTTGGGGGTACTTCCGAGGGAAACTGAATTTCGACAAATTCGATTTGCCAATAACGAGACCTTTCTTTCCGAAAGGATACGCATTCCTAGTTTCCATATTGCTGAACTTGATTGGAACGGGGATGGATATGTACAAAGGCAAGAAGTGCCCGGTCACATCCTGAGGTATGTAAAGTTTAACTCCTTGGATCAAAACTATGATGGAGAAATCGATGGGGAAGAGGCAGAACGGTCGGAGGCTTGGCTTGAGGGAGCCCGGGAAAAAGTAACTTTACAGAGAACCGAAGATGGAAAAGTGATACTTGTAAACTCTAATGAGTTACTTGGTAATTGGAGCGTGCGTATGCGTGAAGGTAAGTCCGGTTCTTCCAATCAAAAACCAGTGGCAGAACTTTTCATGACCCGTTTTGAGGGTGTATTTCAGGGAAATTTTGGCCAGTCAACCCGTTATGGAGAGCCCGTCCTTCAGGTAATTATGGAACGGTTACCGATTTCAACTTATTTTGGTTTATTGACATTTGTGATTACTTACTTGGTGTGCATTCCATTAGGCGTTTTTAAAGCGGTCCGTCACAAACAACTTTCAGATGATTTAACATCTATCCTGATTTTCGTAGGCTATGCAGTGCCCGGATATGCGCTCGGATCCCTTCTCCTTCTTTTTCTTTCAGTCAACTTGGACTGGTTGCCCCTGGGTGGGCTGATTAGTGATAATTTTGATGAACTCTCTCTTTGGGGAAAGACCTCTGACCTTTTTCTTCACACGGTGCAACCCTTGTGCTGTTATTTAATTGGCGGATTTGCTTTCGTTACCATGTTAATGAAAAACCATCTGATGGATAACCTGTCAGCTGATTATGTCCGCACCGCTATGGCCAAAGGTGTTTCCTTCCAAAATGCGGTTCGAAAGCATGCCCTTCGTAATTCTTTGGTTCCACTGGCTACCAATGTGGGTCACCAGGTTACCTTATTCGTTACGGGATCGTTCTTGATTGAAACGATTTTTGATATCGATGGCTTTGGTTTACTTGGATTTAATTCTGTAATTGATCGTGACTATCCGGTCGTAATGGGAATCCTTACCTTATCCGCAACCCTCATGCTTCTGGGCAATATTTTATCTGATGCGTTGGTAGCATTAGTGGATCCCCGCGTCCGCTTTGAATAGATAGATGATACAACTCAATCCACTCACAGTAAAAAAATTGCGTCGATTCCGTTCGATCAAGCGCGGGTATTGGTCTTTTATCATTTTGATCAGTCTTTACCTAATGAGCTTGGCTGGTGAAATACTTGTGAATAAAAGAGCCCTGATCGTTTCATACAACAGTGAGCTTTTTTTTCCCACATACGGGAAGCAATTAAGTGGACAGCAGTTTGGCCTAGATTATGGCTATGAAGTTGATTACCGGGAGCTTCAAAGAAAATTCGACCAGGAAAATTCTGGTAACTGGGTCTTGATGCCCATTGTTCCCTATGATCCCTATGAAATGGATTACACTAATAGAAATTCAACTGGATTTTCTCCGCCCAGTCTGAAGAACGGTCATTTTTGCGGGACGGACAAAACCGAACGAGATATCTTAGCCCGCTTACTCTATGGTTTTCGAATCGCCATGACCTTTGCCATTGGTTACCTGGTTTTAACATACCTAATCGCAATTGCGGCAGGCAGTTTGATGGGATACATGGGGGGAAAAACCGACATGCTGGGATTAAGGTTTGTGGAAATTTGGGCCAATGTTCCATTTCTTTACATGGTGATTATTTTGGTCTCCGTCATGCCTGGATGGTGGGGAGTCGGATGGCAGGTTTCTTCCCTGCTTATTATTATGGTCCTTTTTTCGTGGACTGGTATGACCTATTACATTCGTGCATCTGTATACAAAGAAAAATCAAGGGATTACATCGCGGCTGCTAAAGTAATTGGAGCAGGTCCATTTCGGATAATCTTTAAACATCTTCTTCCCAATGTAGTTTCAACCCTGGTTACTTTTGCCCCTTTTACCATCGCCGCAGCCATTTCATCCATCACTGCCCTTGATTTTTTAGGATACGGCTTACCTCCTCCAACCCCAAGTTGGGGAGAGCTTCTTAAGCAAGGCGTTAGCAACTTGCGAATTGCTCCCTGGATCGTAATTTCCACGGTTTCGGCTCTCGTCTTCACTTTGACTTTGGTTACCTTTGTGGGGGAAGCGGTACGCGAAGCTTTCGATCCCAAAAAATTTTCCACCTATGAATAATATGATCAGACCTACCCACCTTAGTTCATTACTATTACTTGTCGTAAGCTTATATTTCCAAAGTTGCGACAGCCCCAAGCTTAAACCTCCACGGCAGGATAGTACCACAGAAGAGAACCCAGAAAAAAAAGGGCCAATCTTGGATCGAGAATTAGCCCGAGAATTAGCCCGAGAATTTGGCAGGGAATTCGCCATAGAATTTGCAAGGCAAATGAAAAAGGAAGGCTCCTTTGCAGTAAGCGGGCTAAACTCAATTCCTGAGAATAATCTTTCCAATGCACAGGCAGGCCTGACCGGTCCTCAAGGAAACCCTCACCCATTACTTGCTCATTGCTCAGAAGATGTCTTCGAATTCTATCTCAGAAACTCTGACTGTTTTTCAATTTCCAGATCAGAAAGTATTCCGCAGAATCTAAAATGGTTGAACGGAATGGAAGAAGCTGAGTTTGCCTCGCCTGCTGCGAAAAAAGGGGGGACATGGGAAGTCTTTATGCGTGATTTTCCCAGGACTCTTAGAACAATCGGCCCAGATGCCAATGGTGCGTTTCGTAGTTACCTGCTTGATTATAATGTATTAAGCTTGGTTCATGCACACCCCAACTCGGATGGATATTTTCCGGGCTTGGCCAAGTCTTGGGCCGTTGATCCAGATGGGAAAACTGTTTATTTTCGTTTGGATCCGACTGCCCGGTACAGCGATGGCGAAAAGGTGAAAGTCTCAGATTTTTTCTTTTTCTTTTACTTTATGAGAAGTAAGCACATCCAGGCTCCTTGGTACAATGACTTTTATGGAAAAGATAAGTTCAAGAAGGTAACTCTTTATGATGAAGAGACTTTATCGGTTACTTTTTACAAGGCCAAGCCGGATGTGGTCGAACGCGTCTCGATCAGGGCAAAACCCGAGCATTTTTATCAGGAACTGGATGGGGAGTTTCTCAGCAAGTATCAGTGGGACCCTGAACCAACTACGGGGGCTTATGTCGCACTTCCTGAGAATGTGGATAAGGGAAAATCCGTAACTCTGATTCGTCAAAAAGATTGGTGGGCAGATCAGAAGCCCTTTTTCCGTAATCGCTTTAACCCAGACAAAATTAAAGTCAGTGTGATTCGTGATTATAACAAGGCATTTGAAGTTTTTCTGAAGGGCGGGATTGATATGTTCGGTTTGGCTAAGACAGAATTCTGGTACGATAAGCTTCCTGATAATCATGACTTAGTTAGCAATGGCTATCTTTCCAAAGTTACTTTTTTTAATCAGACCCCTCCGCCTTCCTACGCATTAAGGATCAATTCCCAGAAACCTCCTTTTGATAATCTGAATGTCAGGATTGGTTTTCACCACGCGATAAACTTTCATATGGTCTTGGAAAAAATATTCAGAGGAGATTTTGTGCGAATGAATACCGTGGCGGATGGATACGGAGAACGTTCACATCCCACCCTTCGGGCAAGAGAATTTTCCGTCGAAAAAGCTTTGAGTTTTTTCGCTAAAGCCGGATACACCCAAAGAGACGATGGTGGCATATTGGTTAATTCCAAGGGCGGGCGGCTCTCCATTGAACTACTTACCGGATACAGGCATTTTGAGGATGTATTGGTTGTTCTCAAAGAACAGGCTAAAAAAGCAGGGCTTGAGATTAAACTTAAAATCTTAGAACCAACTGCTTCTTGGAAAGCGGCCAATGAAAAAAACCACCAGGTCGTATTTTCTGCCTTTAATTCATTTGTAGAATTATTTCCGAGGTTTTGGGAACCTTACCATTCAGACAATGCATATCAGGAAGAAGGTGATTTAAAATATATGGAGAATGGTTCTTTGAAGCCCAATCTCACCACCAAGGTAAGCACCAATAATTTTACCCAGACCGCAGTTCGGGAAATTGATCATCTGATTAATAAATATCGGGATGAGGAGGACCTAGCCCGAATCACAGAGATGGCGCATCAATTGAGCCAAATGATTCATGATCATGCGGTTTGGGTACCTGCCTGGAAAAAACCCTGGCTTAGGATTGGACATTGGAACTGGATCATGTTTCCGAAAGATTGGGGGCCCAAAGAATCTCGAGATTATGAAGAATTTCAAGTATTCTGGATAGATCAGGATAAAAAGGAGCAAATACAAAAATCAATGGAAGCCGGAAAACCGGTTTCCAAAGAGCCCACAATTCGAGTTTACGAAAAATATAAGTCTCGCTAACTCTTCAGCCTATACATAGTGGAACCAAACCTTACATCCGAAGACTTACTTAAGGTCGAAGACCTGTCTGTTGCTTTTACCACAGATGAGGGGCAAGTGATAGCACTTGATCAAGTCGGTTTTGAGGTTAAGCAGGGTCAGACTGTTGGTCTTGTTGGAGAATCCGGGTGCGGTAAAAGTGTAACGGCTTATTCCATTATGGGTCTGCTACCAAAGCCAATTGGAAAAGTTATTTCCGGAAATATTTCTTTTCAGAATATAAGTCTTACTGGTCTACCTCCGGAGCAAATGAGAAAAATCAGGGGCAATCAAATCGGAATGATTTTTCAGGAACCGATGAATGCCTTGAACCCCGTTCAGAAAATAGGTACTCAGTTGAGCGAGGTTTTTCTTATTCATCAGGAGATGTCCGACCATCAAGCATGGTTGGGGTCCATTGAGATGCTCGATGCAGTGGGAATTCCTTCTCCGGAGAATAGGGTCCATGAGTATCCTCATCAATTATCAGGTGGGATGCGGCAACGAGTAGTTATTGCTATGGCTCTTGCCTGCCAACCTAAGCTAATTATTGCAGATGAGCCTACGACCGCATTGGATGTCACGGTCCAGGCTCAAATCCTAGACTTACTTCAAAATTTACAGAAAAAATCAGGCTCATCCATTTTACTCATTACTCACGACCTTGGGGTTATTGCGGAGACATGTGATGAGGTTTGTGTAATGTATGCGGGTAGAATTGTCGAAAAGGGATCGACCAAACAAATCTTTACCGAACCTGCGCATGCATACACCCAAGATTTACTTGCCTCGATTCCAAAGTTAAATGGAACACCCAAGACAAAGCTTAAAACCATAGATGGGATTGTCCCCAGTTTATTGGATCTCAATAACGGTTGCCGGTTTGGTCCGAGAAGTGGAAGAAAGCATTCCGCTGATTTGCTCAACCAGCGAGCCGAGATGACTGAGGTTTCAACCGGCCACTGGGTGGAAGCTTGTCCAGTTTGCACGGAATTATGATCAAGGTATGAATTTTCTTCAGATCGAGGATCTTTGCGTACATTTTCCCGTTCGTGGAGGTGTATTTAGGAAAGCAATAGGGGCATGTAAGGCCGTGGATGGTGTCAGTTTCACTCTTTCCAAAGGCCGAACCCTTGGTCTTGTCGGTGAGTCAGGTTGCGGAAAATCAACCTTAGCCAAGTCGATTGTTCAGTTAGTTAGGCCTACAGCTGGTTCTATACACTTTAAGGGACATTTACTGGACCCGAAAAAAGAGGCCTATGATTACCGAAAATCTGTGCAAATGGTATTTCAGGATCCTGCGGAGTCTCTTAATTCAAGAATGACCGTCGGGGCAATTGTGCAGGAGCCTTTGGATATTCATGAAATTGGAGAGAAAAAAAGTAGGTTGCACAGGGTGAAGCAACTACTTGAGCAGGTCGGACTCCCCGGGAACTCGGCAAGAAGGTACCCGTTTGAATTTTCTGGCGGTCAGCGCCAAAGGATTGGGATTGCCAGGGCACTCGCCCTGCAACCCGAATTATTAGTTTTGGATGAACCAGTTTCCGCCCTCGATGTTTCTGTGCAAAGCCAAGTCCTGAACTTATTGATGTCTCTGCAGGAAGATCTTGGCCTATCATATATGTTGATTGCCCATGACTTGGCTGTGGTGAAACATATTTCTGACACGATTGCAGTGATGTACTTGGGTAAAATTGTTGAAATGGGACCCGCCGATCAAATATACTCCAGCCCCAGACATGCCTACACTCAGGCATTATTGTCGGCAATCCCCATACCCGACCCGTCTTTGGAAAGAAAAAAAGTGATTATACCGGGCGATATCCCTTCACCGATCGATCCGCCCCGCGGGTGTGCTTATGGCCACCGGGTATCAGCTGCGAATTATGAGAAAAGTTTTGTCGAAAAACCCCTTTGGAAGGAAGTGAATTCAGACCACTGGGTTCTGGCTTGCCCCTGTTGCGTATCCAAAGATTAATTTTCCTGCCCAATTTGAATATCCCAAAAATAGTCTTGCGGGATTGTTTCAGGTATCTTTAATCGAATCTTCCCCCTTAACTTTATGACTCGTTTTTTTAACAAGCCCTTAACCTGTCTTTTATTATTTTTTGTAATGTCCCTCTCGTCTTGGGGGCAAAACCCAGCAGATATGCCTCTCAGGCAGGTTATCGAGCTTGCCCAGAACATGATTGGAAAAGGAGATTTTGCCGGAGCCTCTCCCTTCCTGGATGAATTGGAAGTCCGGTTTGAAGACGAAAAAGATCCGGCCGTAGAAAAAATTCTTCAGCAGTTCGGTTTCGTACGGGGAGTCGGATATCTACAAAGTTTCGCGAAAACGGGGAATAAAGAGTTCATTTCCAAGGGTGCCAAAGCTTTTGGCTTTTTTGCGGAAAAGTTTCCCAATGATCCCAAAGCAGTCATGGCCATGCAAAAAGAACCGATTGTTTGCGGTCACTGCAGGACTGGAAGGAAGCTGCCAGGGTGATTGAGGTATTGCTTGACCCTCAGCAACCTTATCGTAAGCAAATTCTTAAGCGCAGTGAATTGCTCGAACTGTACTACGGCAAAGCACAGTGTTATCACATCGAGCAGGACTGGGCAAAAGGGGAACCTGCTTTTCGGGATTTGTTAAAATACGCAGATGCAGCAAAGGATGAAGATCGGTCTGCTTATGCCGTATCCTGTTTAACGGAGATGTTTGTGCAAAATAAACGCATAGACGAAGTTTTTCCATACTTACCGCGACTTTCGGGTGANACACCTGCTCGCTATGACTTACGATTAAATGTTAATCTCATGCAGGGNGCGCAGCAACTCAAGGATGCAGAGAGACATCTGGAAGCCTCTTTGTTTTATTCCCTTACCATGACCACGGAAGAGATTGTGGCTTATTACACCGAGCGCCAAAAAAGACTCCAGACAGAGCTAACCCGCCTGGAACAGTTTATTGCACTAAGGGGGCAGGGCATGCCCGGGAGAAGATTGGAAATTCTCAAAGAGAAAATTAATGAATTGGCCATGAAATTAACCAGTGCCAAAGGTCATCTTAAGCAAGCCGCGGACACTCCTTCCTTTACCACNACTTTNCGTTGGAGAAAGGCGGATAATTTTCAGGCAACTGAACGGGACTGGGAATCCTTTTGGGCTTTCTATTGGTTATTTAATGATTTTCCTGAGCATGAAATGGTTGAGAATTTTCTCTACGCCGCTTTTGCTTCTGCAAATACGGTAAAATTTCGCGAAAAGTCCATTGAGCTCGGGGAACTTTATTTAAACAACAAAGCATGGAAAAAATATCGTGCGGATGTTACTTTTATCATGTGTAACGCATACCGTTTGCAAGCAGACACTCTGCGGAAAGAGGCTGCAAGTTTGCAGACTGCTATGTCCACCATCGATAAAAATCGGGCCGCAAAAGCCAGGGAGCAGTCAGCTCAATTCTATCAAAGATTCTTTCTTTTGTGTGATGATTTTCTAACAGTTATGCCAGATCATAAATACGCTAAAGATTTCGTTAACATGATGGGTGCTGTTTATTTTGTAAATCGTAAATACGATGCCTTACTGGAAAAATTTGCGGGTTATGAAAACGGTGAAATGAACCCGTCAAAAGGATTTGTTAACCGACCTGAATTTAGAAAAAGTCCAGGTATGGCAACAGCCCATTACATGAGTGGCCTTGCTCTATTGGCCACGGGTCGGTTCGAAGAAGCGAAACCCATGCTCGCTGCCGTTGTCGGAGTGAATGTTGAGGGTTTGCCTCTGGATGATGGCGGTCTAACTACTTATGACGACGATGAAGGGGAGGGGAACTGATAATGTCTTTTACCTTATATAATTTCAGGTTCCTCCTCGCCACTGCTCTGTGTGCCTTACTCCTATCTTGTGGCGGAGACGAAGCAAGTGACGAATCCGGAGGTGCCGATTCCGCTAAAGCAGANGAAGAATCATCTCAAGTAGAAGAAGAAGCAAAACCTNAGCAGGGTAGCACATCTGGGGATNAAGTAGTTGCAGATGAACCTGAAGAGAAGGTTGTCCCCAATCCCAATGGTGTCTACTTGCCCACAGGGGAAGAAAAAAATGGCCAACCTGTGTATGAAAACCAGGAAGGATTTTCTATGTGGTTTGACGGGGCCAACTGGAAGATAACTGATAAGACCGGAGGCGGGAAAGTCATATCCATGGGAAATGCTTCGATCAACGACAAATGGCAGAATGGAGCAAACGCAAGATTTTACCCAGATGAGGAATATGCCAAGGATGCTACTTTTCGGTTGGCGGTCGCATTTCAGGGTTCTCAGGATAATAAGAATGCGATTCGGTTATTCGAACAATTTGCAATGGATTTCCCGGATGATAAACTTGTGGCCGAAGTGCACCTTAGCTTGGGAGACTTGGCTATCAGCGAGGTAAGTCCCGACGAGCAACCAAGCTTTGAGCAGATTACCAATGCTCGTAAAAATTACTCTATGGTTAGGCAAAAGACAGAAGACATAGGTCTTATATCAGATGCCACATTTAACGAGGGTGGATTGCTTGAACGAGTGGCTGAGAATCCCGAGGGGGTAGTTAATTTTTATTACAAGTTTGATAAAAATAAGGATGAAGTACTGCAAAAGAATGAATTTGATGCGGCTGAACTAAATGCCACCAAACCTTTTGCTGGGTACGATCTTAATGGTGATAAGGGTCTTGATTATGGTGAACTTTTTGAGTTCGCCACCTTTGAGACTTTCACGAATCTCGAAAATTTATACCGTGATTATAAACAAAAATATGCGGAACAGGAAGGGGCCAGGATTTCACAGGCAACGGAAAAAATTGGATTTGCCTGCGAGGAATTAGGGCGTCCTTCCGAAATGCTCAAGATGTACTATGATAACATCGAAAAATTCGGTAATGATCCTCGAAATGTTGGTGTTGACAACCTCCTGGAGAAATACACCAAAAAATACGGCGAGTATGATGTTTTGTATGGCAACACGCTTACTCTTCTTAAACTCTTAAAGTCTCCAACTGGAATGGTCTCTTTCAGTTACATCGATAAAAGTGGAATTTCTCAGTCTCAGGAAGGAACCTTAGAAGAAATTCTTCGTGACCGGAAAAAACTTCTTCCTTTTTTAAGTACAGAATTCCCGGGAATAGATGACGAAGTAAAGACGGAGCTGGTAAAATCAAGGACAGCTGTCTTCACCAGCGAAACTCACAAGGCCAAATTTAAAGGATATTTAGAAAGATATCAGACTTACAGTGATAATTTCCCCAGCGAAATTTCCCCGGCTAAGGTATTTAGTAAATTACTGCAAGATGCCATTTCTTCCGGACAGAAACCCTTGGAACTTAGGATGAGATTCATTCTGGACAAGTCCGGTTCTGCTTCAGCGGCAGGAAACTATAACCCACAAAGGAGTGATTTCCCTGCTTCCAGTCCTGGTGTTTTGGTCTGGATGGCTGGCAAGATGATTGCTCAAAATTCCACAGAAGATGCAGTGGCAGCGATGGAAAGATTGATTGAAATGTATGGTGAATCTGGGGGGGAATTTTTGTTCGATGCGAATTATTTACTCGGACAGGCCAAAGAAAAAAACAAGGATTTTCAAACGGCTGCTTTCTATTATGAAACTGCACTCAACAATTCATCCTGGCATGAAATGGCCAACGATGCACGAATGAGGATGGGAAATTCCTTTTATGAGGCAGCCAAGTCTTCCAAGCAAGCGGACCTCTACAAAAAAGCTGAAACTGCTTTCCAAGAAGTCAGAAATGCAGATGGTGCAAGCATTGAAGTAAAAGCGGAATCTTCTTTTATGATGGGAGAATGTCGTCGAGAGATTAAAGATTGGGGTGCCGCCGGATTTTATTATCTTGAAACAACCCTAACTTTTCCATCCTCTCAGAAATGGGTTCCAAAATCTTTTGAACAAGCCATCCGTTGCTATGAACAGGCAGGGTTAGTTGATCAAATTTCAGGCATTGAAAAACAATACGCCGATTGGCAAAGAAATTATTCAGAATGAAGAACGGATTACTACAGTTATTTTCTTTTTTGTTTCTGCTTGTTTGCTCAGTTCGTGCACAAGCTAATCAGGATTATTTTGCCGTTCACGCTGGCGAGTTGCCGGTTAAGGTTTTTTATGGGTTAAAGGCCCAGCCAATGGGACTTGTGGGGGTTGACTCCGGTAAAGGTATTATCTTTGCCAAGCAGGGAACCGCAAAAGTACAGTTTGAGTTACGGGGTCTTAAACGACAAAATATAAAAGGGTTTTCCTATGAATGGCCACGGGCCCAAAGACAGGCGATGAATAGTCTTGCCAATGAATTATACGATCAAAATCACCTNGTCAGTGTTCGTCCCGTCATCTACAAGCTTCTTAGGTACCTGGAAATTCCCTTTGAATATTTCCCCGTGCATGATGACTGCCTCAATTATGTTCAGGCACTGTTGGGTATGGAGCAGTACAATGAAGCATTTTATATTCTTGCCCGCCTGAANCTTTCAAAACTTGATGATAATGGATATCGAGAGTTTTCAGAAGCCTCTCTTGACCTAGCGGGGAAATTAATCGTTCAGAATCCAAAGTCTGCTAAGACTGCACGGGCTCTTTTACAACGCGTACAAATTCGCGATGACAGTGGTGATCATGCTTCCTACNTNCGGTTGGCCAATTCTTTACGGGAACAGGGACTGTATAACGAGGCTATTTCTGAATACGCTCGNCTNGGCCCGATTGTTTCCAAATCAGTTGCAAGCCCTTACAAGACAGTGCTNCAGTTGTGGCCCATTTATTGTTATATAAAGCTTTACGAGACTTATAGTAAGTACGCGGCTCGCGATCCAAAATATGCTAAAGCGGCAGGGACTATGTTCAATACAGCCTTGCAGTCCATTAANAAAATTGATGAAAAACCACCTGCCCGGCAATCCAATGAATATTCTTTATACAAACTTATTCGTTCTTTAATCAGGGTACAATATGCTCGGCAATACGAGGCAGCGGGTAAACAAGTTGAATCTGCGGACTTTTACCGGCAGTCAGTCCTGGAAGTTACCGAAGGCATTGTCACGGCCAGGGTTGGATTGGATTGGCTTCCTGAATCTCTGATCATGGCCGCAGAAGCTTATGAAAATTTAGAACTCAATGATGCTGCCCGCAATGTTTACAAGCAAGTGATGATCTTTTACAAATCCACAAAATGGGAAAAAAAGAGTCAAGAAAGATTAGCCAAGTTACCACCACCGGGTTAAATCTTTAAAATCCTGTTATTGACCTGAAATTAAATTTACGACTTTCTTACTACTATTATTAAAACATCTATGAAACTTGGAAACCCACGCACCTTTTTCTTTCTTTCAATCTTTTTTGCAATGCTCTGTCCGGATCTTCTGGTCACGGTTGCCCAAGCCCAAACGAAAAGCTTTGGAGACCAGCTTGTTGATTCACTTGGAATCTTCATGGCACCGTTTGCAATTATGGTGATTGGTGGATTCACCCTGATCATCTACAACAGTATCGCGATTCGCAGGAAAGCTTTCATTAAAGATGATGTGGTACAACCCATTATGCAGGAGCTACAAAGCTTAAATATTGAAGGGGCGAAAGCTTTGTGCGACCAGTATAAACTTCCAGTAACTGGCGTTCTTAAAGGTGGGCTTGAAAGAATTCAGGATGATGAACTGGATATTGAATCCATAGAAAAAGGATTGGAGGAAGCTTCGGCCCTTGAATTGGCAAAACCTTTCACTTGGATAAATATGTTAAATACAATTGGATCTATTGCACCCATGATTGGTCTACTCGGTACGGTAAGTGGTATGATTGGAGCTTTCAATGTTCTTGCCGAGGCAGGAATGGGAGGAGATTCAAGTCAACAAATGGCCGGAAATATCGGTAGTGCACTTTGGACAACTGCTGCAGGTCTGGTGGTTGCCATACCTACCCTCATCTCATACTTTCTTTTCAAAACAAAATTTGGTAATATTGCTGCTGCGGTCAATCAAACAGCAGGAGATATGGTATTCACATTAGTTAGAGCGGCCCGTGGAGGATTTGACGCAGAAGGTGGCGAGCAAGAGGGTGAATATTATGAAGAGGAACAAGGAGAAGAGCTTGAAGCTCCTGGAGCACCTCCGGTACCGCAATAATCACCCATAACATTTCTTTGCTGATTTTAAGATGAAAGGTTATGAAGCACCAGCGTCTAATGACAGTCCGGACCTGACCCCGATGATCGATGTGGTCTTTCTCCTGATTGTATTCTTCATGGTTGTTGCTAATAAAATTTCAGAAAGATACATGAAGTTGGAAGGGATGCCCGTCGCTCAAAATGCAAAACTGGTAGAAAACCCCGAGCCCAGCAACATGTTTACCATTAAAGACTCTCCAGAATTGGGACAGGTTCCTTACGATGGTGAACGCCCCATTGATTTTACACAGATCCCAAAGGTGATTGCACGGGATCCCGCTAAACCAACCACTGTTCGTGCAGACGGTACAGTTCCTCAGTCTGTTATGTTCGATGTGTACAGAGCAATTGGTGGAACCAGCGAGAAATCCAAGGTTATTATTAATGCTTTGGAAAGGCCTGAGTAAAAGATGGATGCTTTTCGAAAAATTTTAGACGATGTCGATGAAGTCGATCTGACTCCCATGATCGATGTCACCTTTCTGCTGCTGATTTATTTTATGGTTACCACCATGTTAGTGCAACCAGAGTCGCAGTTGTCTTTTCAATTACCAGGTAAACCTCAAAGTAGTGACAGTGTTACTCCGATGGAAAGTGCGAAGATTAACTCCATGTCAGATGGCACCATTACTCTGAACGGTTCTCCCATACCCGTGGATGATCCATATGAATTAACCCAGTTAATTAACAATTTGACCAACACCCGCAAACTACGTGATGGTCTCATTCAGACGGGGCAGAAAAGTAAGGAAGAAGCTGAATTGAAAGTGGAGATAGAAACGGATGGTCTATCCGACCATCAGACATTTGTAAGTATTCTGAATGCTTGCAGTGCTGCAGATATCGACAAGGTATCCTTGATGATTCCCTAAGGGGATCAAATTCAGGTGAGTATTGTAACGAAGTTTCTTCACACCCGTATGCGGGTTAGCCATCTCGATGAGACTGTTGATTTTTATCAAAAGGTATTTGGACTTGAAGTTTCCCGAAGGCATGAATCCCCCCGGGGGTCCAAGCTAGTCTTTTTGTCAGTACCAAATAGTGACGAGGAAATCGAAATCACCTATTTTCCTGGCTCGGGCCAGGTTGTAGTACAAGAGGATTTAATGCATTTAGCATTTGAGGTGGAGAATATGAATGAGTTTGGTGATCATATAAAAAAGGTTGGCTACGAATTCAGTGACGGACCCACCCAAAGCTCATCCGGGTCGACTTTTGCTTTTATCGATGCACCGGAAGGATACGAGATCGAGGTCATCGAGAAACCAAAATAAAACTTCCAACCGCTAAGGTAGTGAACGCGGCTTTTGTTCTTATGGGAGTTTCTGGTTCAGGAAAATCTTTCATTGGGAAATCGCTGGCGAAAGAATTAGAGTGTGATTTCATTGAAGGCGATGACTATCATTCCATTCAAAATAAAGCAAAAATGGCAGAGGGTATTCCGTTGACCGATGATGACCGCTCTGCCTGGCTTCAACATCTTAGAAACATGCTGGCCACCTCCAAAAAGCCCACCGTCTTAACTTGTTCGGCTTTAAAAAAAAGCTATCGGGAAAAACTCAGTGACCATGAAAATCAAACCCTTTTCATTCATTTGAAAGGAGATGCTGAAGTCATTAAAAATAGACTTGAGGGTAGGGCAGGACACTTTTTTAACCCTGTTCTTCTCCATGATCAGCTCAAAACTCTGGAAGGGCTCACAACTGATGAAATCGGATTTTCTGTGAATATTGTCCAAGGTAGTGAAAATATTATTGCAGAAATCAAATCTAGGTTGGACGATATGAAACTTCTAAAATGAAAAAATTACATCCAATTATCTATTCAGTTTTCTTTCTATATTCCTTACTTCTTTTCATCGGTTGCCAGGGAATTAAGCAGACTGCTTCTTCTCCCAGAAATTCTGTCGAGATAGTACTTTTCGATGGTAAAGACTTAGATGATTGGGAAATAACGGATTTTGCCGGGAAGGGAGAAATTTTTATTGATGAAAATGAAAGCTTAGTTCTCGAAATGGGGGCTGAGCTGTCTGGTCTTCATTGGAAAGGTCAGGATTTACCAAAATCCAACTATGAAATTTCCTTGCAGGCCAAACGCACGATGGGAAGCGATTTCTTTTGTGGACTAACTTTTCCCTATCAGGAATCTCATGCCACATTGGTTCTCGGGGGCTGGGGAGGTTCTCTCATCGGTATATCCAGTTTAGATGATTTTGATGCATCAGAAAATGAGACTGGAGACGCATATATTTTTGAAGATCAACAATGGTATGATATTAAACTTAGGGTGACCGATGAAGAATTCACCGTCTGGATAGATAAAGAATCTGTTATCGATTGTGAAGTGGTTGGACGTAAAGTGAGTATGCGTTCAGGAGAAATCGAAATGTCCGTGCCCTTGGGTATTACTACTTTTGCAACAACTGGTAAATTTAAGAATATCTCTCTCAAAAAAATCGAATAACAACTTACATACTTTACTGTAAGACAAGCTATCCTAATTAATAACTATGAAATATTTGAACCTAAAGATTTTGATTATCCTTTTTGCATCCTTTATCCATGGATCCTCTGCTCAGGATAAAACTGGAGATGTGGATAAGAAATTAGTTCTGGTTAGAATAGCCTCTTTAAATACCATCGATTCAAATGAAGAATTTCAAAAAAATGTACAGTTAGTCCAACAGCAGAGATCTCTTGCGGCTCAATTAGTTAGTAAAATTGAAATGAGTGAGAGCGATAAGGAAAAGGCGGATCTTCAAGCACAGCTT
Organism: Verrucomicrobia bacterium TMED44; assembly: GCA_002168015.1. Taxonomy (GTDB): domain Bacteria; phylum Verrucomicrobiota; class Verrucomicrobiia; order Opitutales; family Seribacteraceae; genus Seribacter. Next base: position 4,685 of record NHCX01000055.1, on the reverse strand, counting down.
GATTTACTGCAGAAGAAACTGAATGAAAATAATCAATTGATGTTTAAAACTTACGGATTTTCCCTGAACCGTAATTATGTTCTTACCGTCGAAAAGTCACATATTCATATGTGGGTGACAGAAGAGGAAGCGAAGGCGATGGGTAAACAGTCTGCTGAAAGTAAACCGTAAAAAAGCAATCTGGGTTCCGCTCAATTTTTGTTTGGGGGGAAATAGTTTATTGGTTGATTGTCTGCTCCCGCAGTCTTAGTTGTCCACAGGCTGCGTCGATATCGTGCCCCTTTTCCATGCGTAGCGTGACTCGCGGAGCCTGTCCCGCTTCCACAGTTTTATAAAATTCATTTATTTGTTCCAAGTCAGGTCTTTCCCAACTCAGGCCATCAACCCGATTATAAGGGATAAGATTAACTTTCGCGTTGAGTCTTTGAGCATGTTCAGCCAAAAGTTCAGCCTGTTTTAAGTCATCATTCACTCCTTGAATCAAGATATATTCAAGAGTGATCATTTTTTTTCTTTGCTCGATAAACTGTTCACAGGCACGAAAAAGGTCTTCAATGGGGTATCGGTCATTGATGGGCATAATCTTTCTCCGGGTTTCATCGTCTCCTCCATGCAACGATACTGCCAGTCTTATTTGAGCTGGATATTTTGCCAATTCTAAAATTTTAGGCACGAGCCCACTGGTCGACAGGGTGATATGCCTTGCTCCGATTCCCATGCCTTCGGGAGAAAGAATGATATCCAGGGCAGGGAGCAAAGCAGGGAGATTGGCCAGTGGTTCACCCATACCCATGAAAACAAGGTTATCGATTCGTCGGGATGCTTCATTCCGTGCGAGGAGTACCTGTCCAACAATTTCACCTGTGGTAAGATTGCGCTTTAAACCATCCAGTCCACTGGCACAAAACTTACACCCAAGGGCACATCCAACTTGAGTGGATACACAAAGAGTCAGCCGGGATGCTCTTACGCCTTTGGTTCCTTGGGTCGCTCGAATCAGAACACTCTCAATGAACTGCTGGTCTCTTAATTTCCAAAGGACTTTTTGTGTGGTGTCGCTGGATCCCTGAACTTGCACCGATTCCATCGGTAGTAAATCGAATTTTTCCTGCAAATCATTCCGTAAAGATTTAGGTAGGTTGGACATTTGATCCCATGCAAGAACGCCCTTTTCGAAAATCCAATTTCTTACCTGTTCCATTCGGTACTTGGGAACCTTTTCCCATTCCCACTGCTGGAAGGAATGGTCAAGAAGAAGAGGCTTTTTACTTTTTTCCACAGAGTAAGCTATAATTTTACCACTCGTTACGCAACGAGGATAAGCCCTCCGGGGAGGAAATGCTGAAAATTATGCGATGATTTGCTGGATTGGGTCAGCACCCTCCACCCCAACTAAGCTCTTATCAAGCCCCCCGTGAAAATAGGAAAGATTGTTCGGATCGAGCCCAAGCTGGTTTAGTATTGTAGCATGAAGGCGTCTAACATGAAAGCGATCCTTTACCGCTTGGCTGCCTAGTTCGTCGGTTTCTCCCACACTCACCCCACCCTTAATCCCACCACCAGCCATCCACATGGTGAATCCCCAGGAGTTGTGATCACGTCCGGTTCCTTCTCTATATTCTGCCGTGGGTTGGCGGCCAAATTCACCACCCCACACAACGAGGGTTTCATCGAGCAGTCCACGTTGTTTTAAATCCTTCAGCAAACCGGCAATCGGTTTATCGGTATTCCCAGCGTGGTAGGAATGGTTTTTGACCAGGTCGCCATGGGCATCCCAATTGTTGTCATTATGGTGACCTCCGGAATAAATTTGGATAAACCGTACCCCGCGCTCAACCAGTCTGCGTGCAAGTAAGCACTTGCGCCCAAAGTCTTCAGTGTTGGATCCGTCCATACCGTATAAATCTTTAATGTGGCCGGGCTCTTTGTCCACATCCACTGCCTCTGGGGCTGAAGCCTGCATTTTATAAGCAAGTTCGTATGATGCCACCCGTGCGGCTAAATTGGTGTTATCGTATCGTTCGGAAAGATGCCCCTCATTCATCGTTCGTAAATGGTCAAGCATGGTACGCTGTTGCGAACGGGGGATTCCATGTGAGTTTTCCAGGTCAAGAATGGGAGATCCCTGCGAACGCAATACGGTTCCCTGATAGCTAGCCGGCATGTATCCACTGGACCAATTCTTAGCTCCGCTAATCGGTCCTCCGGTTTTATCCAGCATCACGACATAGCCTGGCAGGTTTTCATTCACGCTGCCCAGTCCGTAGTTTACCCAGGAACCCAATGACGGGTGTCCGGAAAGAAGGTTACCTGCATTCATCATCAGCATGGCGGAACCATGAATCGGAGACTCGGCTTTCATGGAATGTAAAAAAGCAATATCGTCCACACAGGATCCGACATGAGGAAAAAGATCGGATACATATTTTCCGCAGTCTCCATAAGGTTTGAATTTCCACTTTGGACCCACCACCCGGCTTTCATTTCTTTTTCCACCGCGACCAAATGTTTTAACTTGGATTGTTTTTCCATCCAATGGGTAGAGATTGGGTTTGTAGTCAAAAGTATCCACCTGACTGGGTCCACCATACATGAAAAGGAAAATGACCGACTTCGCTTTTCCTGGAAAAGCGGAGTTTTTCGGAGCAAGGGGATTCACATAGGATGATGCACTCCCCGCCATTGCCTTGTTGGCAAAGAATCCGTCCTGGGCAAGCATCCCAGTCAGTCCGAGCGAGGCAAACCCTCCTCCAATATCCTTTAGGAATTCTCTTCGGTGGGTACGGTTACAAAAGGTGTTTTCTGGTTTTTCGTTCATAATTAATCGAGGTAAACAAATTCATTCAGGTTTAATGCTAACAGGGCGAAGCGATCCAGGGCTTCCTCTTCCGAAAGACTAAATTTATTCTTCATGTTTTTCATCATCTCCACACCCGCATTAATTTCATCTTTTTGGGGACTGCGGGAAAAAACAAGTTTTAACGCATGTTCAACTTGCTTGTTCGGTTCCTTTCCTGCCTCTGTTCGCAGCCGGTTCGCGAATGACTTGGCTGAGTCATTCATAAATTTACCATTCAGCATATTCAGAGCCTGTGTGGGAACCGTAGTGTTAAACCGGACCGGGCAGGTGGAGTCGGTATCTGCCATATCATGGTTTATGAGCAAAGGCATTTGCATAGAACGCATGACCTTAACATATACGCTCCTACGATTGGCTTGTTCGGGAGTGCAGGGCCCCCAACCTTTTCCTTTCACCGAGGAACCTGCAAGGACAATGTCCGGCACCGGAGGCGTTACGCTTTGACCTCCCATTTCCAGGTTGATGGTACCGCAGGCGTTCAAGACGGAGTCCCTCACTTCCTCCGAGGTCAATCTCCTCATGTCATAACGCCAAAACGATTGATTTAATGGGTCCTGTGCGAGGGCAAGGTCGTTGGGTTTCGATGATCTTTTATAAGCATCGGAGCTCATGATTAATCTGTGCATCGCTTTAATATCCCACCCGGATTCCATGAATTGAATAGCCAACCAGTCTAGCAATCTTGGATGAGTTGGAATGTCACCCTGATATCCGAAATCACTCGATGAGCGAACAATCCCCCTGCCAAAATGATACTGCCAAATTCGATTCATCATCACCCGGGCAGATATCGGATTATCTTTGGATCCAATCCACTTGGCCAAGGCGGTTCTTCTACCGGATGATTTTGGAAGTTTTTGAATCACTGCATCTGGCGGACTTAGCACTGCCGGAAAAGCTGGGAAGACTTCTTCCCCTTCGAGAGCAGGATTTCCCCGGCGAAGGACTTTCGTTACCCGCTCCCCATGCTCTCCGACCGCAAGTACTTTATAGTAATCAGATTTTGGTTTTGTGGGTAGGTGCCTTTCAAGGTCTCGAATTCTTGCTTTATATTGCTTATGTGGTCCATCTCCCATCAACTTGGTGGCGTGTTTGCGAATCAATCCGACAAGATCAACTGCTTCTTCAAAACATTCGAGCCCAAGGTCGATATATTGTCCGCCCACGGTTTGTCGGCAGTGTACAGCGATCACATTTTTGCCCGTTTGAAGTACATCTGCACTTTCACGGGTAATGTCATGCGTCTGGTACTTAGACACATGACCAGTATTTTGAAAAACGAGTTTACCGTTCAGGTATACCTCCACATCCTCATCATGATGAAGGGTCATCCGTAAGGTTTTAGGAATGGCTGCCAGTCGGAAGGTGGTTCTCATCCATATATTTTTGCTATTCCAAACGGTGCGAACCTGGGAACCCGGAGTTTGCTTAGTCCCAAAACCGCCCATGCCACTTTTCCAATCCTTATCATCAAACCCCACCTCAATCCAATCAGAAGGAGGGAGTTTTTCTAAATAACTCCATTGGCTACCTTTACCGGATGCATTTTGTAGTAGAATGACTGGCTTGGATCGTATTTTTTCTGTTTTAAGTACGGATTCATCATTATCGTATTTGGCGAGGAATTTCTCTTCAAAATCAACAATTTGCTTCTGTAAATGATTCCTTTGTCTGTTCCATACCTCAATTTCATTCCGGTAAGTGATATTCCCAATAGAATCTTTGACCTCCACTATATTTGCTTCCCGTTTACCATGAGGTGTAATGTTGGCAAAAAAGGACAGCATGGAATAATAGTCTTTGGTTGGGATCGGATCAATTTTAT
>NHCX01000054.1 GCA_002168015.1 Verrucomicrobia bacterium TMED44 | reverse complement strand
CGTCGTCCATTCTGTCCTCCTCGCAATGACAAAGAGTGTGTTGTCATCGCGAGGGCGAAGTCCGTGGCGATCCACTGTAATCCAGTAAACGAAGAGACAAGTCGTCCGCGTCCCCCGAGACACGATGGATTGCCGTGTCGGACTTGCGTCCTCCTCGCAATGACAAAGAAATGGTTTACCAGCTATAGCATACGATCGCTTCAAGTTCCCGGACAAACATCTGCCTACCGGAAAAAGCGGGGTAAGACCAAGTGGGAGATTTTGAAATTTCGCGTTCTTCTAGAATAACCAATTTCTCCGGGTTTGCATCGATCCGGTAAAGGGTGCCGTCCTCATCAAGGGCAATGATTTCCTCCCCGTTCGAAACGAGGGACATGTATTTTCCGAAGGATTCACTGCTGATCCACTTGGTCTCCCCAGTCCGCATATCCAGGCAGGTCATGCGCTGCTTTCTTAAATGAAGGTAGCAATAGTCCCCGATCACGATCGGGCTGGACATGTATGCTTCCTGCTTATTTTCCCATTTTTGACTGATCTCAAAACCGGTACTTTTCTTGTCCAAGTTAAAAAGCAGGCTTTTTCCACCATAGCAACTGGTGAATACCGAATTGCCGAATAAGGAAGGGGTCAAAATATTCATTCCCCGGTAAGCTTTGACCGGTTTTTTCCAAAGAACTTTTCCGCTTGCGGGCGCCACCCCAGTCAGGTCAGTACGGGTTTGCACGACCAACTGCTGGACACCCTTGAGATTGGCCGTGATGGGGGAGGAAAAAGCGCTTCCATATTTATCCCCTTTGTGAATCAGGGTACGCCAAATGGACTGGCCAGTTTTGCGATCCAATTTGCTGAACCCGGAACCTGCTTGAACATAAAGATGATCCTCATACATCAAGGGGGAACAGACAAAGCCAAAGGCCGGAAGGGGAGAGTTATGACGCTCCATGAAATCGACCTCCCATTTTATTTCTCCTGACTTGCCGTCCAGGCAGACCAAAAAGTCGCGCATGCCCCCGACATAGAGGTTTTCGCCATCGAAGACGGGAGTGGAACGGACCCAACTGCCGTTTTTCCAGGCAAAGAAGGGAACACTCATCGAACCTTCCCATTGGGCTTCCCAGTTTGGTTCCCCGCTCTTCTGGTCAAAGGCACGAACGATTTCTTTCTTTCCCTTGGTTTCCACGGTGAATACCAGGTTGTCGGATAGAATGGCTCCGGAATATCCCTTGCCAATCTTTACCCGCCAGGATTCCTTGAATGATTTTTCATCAATTTTGGCCGGCCAGGGAGAACCTTCCTTGATCATACCATCCCGGCTGGGACCCCGCCACTGGGGCCAGGCGGAGGCTCCCAGTTGAGAAAAAAATATGCAGTGCAAGAGCAAGGAGAGTGGTAGAAATATTTTCATGGCTTTTGAAACAGGTAGTGGCTGACCCACCATTCTTGTCCTTGAGCGAACCCGAAAGTCTCGGCACAGGCGAGGAAAAAGATGCGCCAACGATGAAACATCCTGCTCGCTTCACCCGCACTCATGCTTTGCTCGAATAGGGGGAGGATCTCCGATTTGTTACGGTCGAGGTTGGAAAGCCATGCTTCNGAAGTCTTGGCATAATGCATCCCGGACCAGCGCCAGCGCGTTTCCAGTTCCAATTGCCCGGAGATGCGCAGAAAAAGTTCATCCGCGGGCATGGTGCCTCCACTGAAAAAATGCTTGGACATCCAGTCGTCTTCTCCTTCCACTTCGAAGGGATAGGAGGTCGAACGGTGACAAAATACATGAGTGAAAAGTTTGCCTTGTGGCTTTAACCAGGNATNGATGCGTTGAAAAAGGCCCCGATGATTACGGACATGTTCAAACATTTCCACGGAAACCACGCGGTCAAAAGTGGCATCAGTTTCGAATGAATTTACATCGGCAGTTATCACCTTGAGGTTTTTCAGCTCTCTTTTTTTTGCCTGTCCCATGATGTATTCACGCTGAGAATTCGAATTCGAAACCGAAGTAATCTTAGCCTTGGGGAAGTTTTTCGCCATCCACAAGGAGAGAGAGCCCCATCCACATCCCAGTTCCAGAATGTGCTGACCGTCCTGAAGATCGGCATGAACGCAGGTAAGTTCTAGTCCGCGGTTTTCCGCAGTGGTCAGATCGCTGACAAGGTCATCGAAATAACAGGAACTGTATTTTAGGTTCTTTCCCAATACCTTGTGATAAAACGAGGCGGGAACTTCGTAATGTTGCTGATTGGCTTTGTCCGTGAGTACAGCAAGAGGGGATTCGTCCACCGATTTAATATAGTTCTCTGCAAGTTCAGCATTGGCTTCGCAATCATCGGTCCGGCATTGCTTGAGTCGCGTACGGCAAAGATTACGAATGCCTGCCCGGATTAAAAAATCCGGGAGGATTCCGCGTTCGGCAAGATCGATGAAAGTGTCTGTAAGACTCATGGTTTAAGAATCTGATTTCCGGGAAGGGCGAGGAAAGAAAGCGGAGGTATTTTGAACATAGGTTTTGTAGGCTTCTCCACTCACTTCGAGTTTGCGGTCCTCCACAAAGGGAATTCCAGTGACTTTAGTGAGAAAGAGATAGAGAATGGGCGGAATTAAAAGTAGCCAAAGTCCACCGCTGGCAAGAAGGCCGAGGGGAATATAGCCGAGCCAAAGTATCCATTCAAAAAAGTAATTGGGATGCCTGGAATATTTCCACAGTCCGGTGTTACATACTTCCTTACGGCTGTCCCGGTGCTTTTGTTTAAATATCCGCAACTGCTTATCGGCCAAGCTTACTCCCGCAAAACCGGTGATCCAAATGATCAGACCCAGGTGATCCCAAATTCCAAGATCGTTCGGGTTTTGTACAAGGATCAAAAAGGGGGAGGCAAAAAGGACAATCCAGAATGCCTGTACCTGAAAAAAGATAAAAAATCCNAGGTTCGCCTTTTTACCAAGATNCTCCCGTANATAAGCATAACGGGCATCCTCCGGTTTCCCCCAGCATCTNCGTANAAGATGNGTGCCCAGACGCANAGACCAANCCGCAAGAATTCCNTCCAGCACTGCNAGTCGAGCCGGATGACACTGGTCCGANTGAATNACCAAAAAGCANANNCCCANNACNCCNACTCCNTAAGCCCAGAGNACATCNACATAGGANGTNTTTTTNATNANCANGGCAATNANCCAGCCNACNATCATNACCNNAGAGGCNGCCANTTGTCCGTATANNAGAAGATCAAGNGCGCTCATGTNCAGTTGAGGNNGGAAACTTTAGGTGNAGGAAACGAAAGGCCATTCCGGCAATAGCCCATTCGGTTGCAATGCCAATGGCACTGATCCAGGAATCAGTGAATTCCAGCACTCCCAATTGCTGACCAGACCAGTAAGCAATGACACCGCCGAGGGAAAAACCGATAATTGAACGCATACAATGATCAAGGAACCAAGTGAAAACCGGCCGTAACATGATGCCAAAACATACCCATAAGCTAACCATCCAGAGAGGCGTTCCCCCGAGGTTGGGGTAAGGCGGGAATTGTAAAAGATTAAATTTCACCAATAAAGCATCTCCGATGATCCCCATAAGCATGGCACTCAAGGCGAGGGGGAGAGAGGGCTTCAGGCGACCTGCGACCCACGCACGCCCTGTAACCAGAATAATTCCACAATACGGAGCCAAATCAGGAATCGGGGTTTTCGTGGCAAGAACGCATAAAACCCAGGCGACCTTAAAAATGATAACATCAATAAGGAATGAAAATTTCGAATTCATAAGGGAAACCCCTTTGCCAGGTTGCATGCAGGCTTGGTCAAAAGAAAATGCACATCTCCGGTGTAGCCCTCTTCAAAACCGGCTTCGCAATAGCAGAGATAATATACCCAGGATCGGCGGAAATGTTCATCATATCCGAGCCTGGCAATCTTATCCTCATTTTCCAGAAAACGCAGACGCCATTCCCTGAGTGTGCGGGCGTAGTGGTATCCAAAATCAAAAATATTGGTGGGGCGTAAATCCGATTTCTGGGCAACTGCTTCCACCATGGCGGAGATCGAAGGGACATTACTACCTGGGAACACCCGGGTTCGAATATAATCAACTTCCTTGAGGTACTGGGAATATCGGTGGTCCGGCATGGTGATTGCCTGGATCATAGCCGCACCTTCGGTGGATAGAAGATCAGCGATCTTGGAAAAATAGGTGGGTAGGTATTCGTGCCCGACCGCTTCGATCATTTCAATAGATACAACGCGGTCGAATTGGCCGGAAAGATTACGATAGTCTTGTTTAACGATGGATATGCGTTCACCAAACCCAAGTTTATTTATCCGGTTTTCCGCGTATTTAAACTGTTCATCGGATATGGTGGTGGCGGTGAGCTTTGCCTCAGTCCGCTGGGCAAGTCTTTCGGCAAACCCTCCCCATCCACAACCGATTTCCAAGACATGATGATGGGCTTCAATTTTGAGCTGATCAATAATCCGGTCATATTTGGCAAGGGATGCCTCTTCCAGCGTGGAGTTTTCGGATTCAAAAATCCCGCATGAGTAGGTCATGGTCGGGTCGAGCATTAATTCATAAAAGTCGTTGCCCAAATCGTAATGCAGGGAAATATTTTTGCGGCTCCCCTGGATGGTGTTTTTCTGCCCGAGAAGGTAGGCCCATCTGGCGAATTTATTGAGAAGGGTGGCCCACCCATTCTCCATCCCATCCATTACCTTTTGATTTTGCAGAAAAAAACGAAAGAATGCGACTAGGTCGGAAGTATCCCAGTCGCCTTCGGCATAGCTGTCGGCAACCCCAAGAGAACCGCCCAGGCAGGCTTTACGAAAAAAATCAGGCTTATGAATTTGCAAGTCTGCCAGTATTCCATGCGGGGCCTCCCCTCCAAATTCTTTTGGTCCGGCTTGGGTTTTTATCGAAAGGATTCCGGTCTGCGAATGTTCCAACTGACGAAAGAGAATATTTTCAAAAAAACCGGGGCTCTTTTTCCCCGTGGTCGAAATCGTGCCCATTTTTTCTGTTGCCTGTTCAGTCATGTGTTGTTTCCAAATGCTTGGGATGAGAGTAAAAAGGGCAACCCTTTAGGCGAAGCAAAAGTGCATTCCAATAAATAGCGATGGCCACCTGTAGGGTCATGAAGGGAAAACGAATCAAGGCCCACGCGAGGTTCGCGGAGTTAATTATTTTCCTTTTCAAACGTAGGTGAGCCGAGAAGAAAAGCTCACCATTTTGCCGGAGAAACATATCGACATGACTTTTTTCCTGGGGGTTTAAAAATCTCCAATCATATTTCACATCCATCCCGATAAATGGAGATACATGAAATTCTTTGCTGAATTCATGCTGGGTTCTCGAAGAAGATGCGCTTTTCTCCCAACGGAAACATTTGGCATACCGTTCTCCCCAGGGCGTGTTGGTGATCTCGGTCATGACGGCGGCTGGAATGCTAAGATCTTCTTCCCATAGATAATAAAAGGTAACCGGATTGAAACAATAACCGAAGGTGCGCAAATGAGTGAGAATGGAAATTCTACCTTTGATCTTTTGTTCAAGTTGTCCGCTTAGGGTCTCCCTAACTGCCTGATCCAAAGAATTCACTTCCGGTCGATGATAGTCGGATCTTTGGAAATTACAGAAATTCGGACGGTTGACCGACCAGAGCCAACGGTTGCTGAAAACCCGTGGAAGTTCGTCGAGAAAAAGATGTGCCATGTAGACATCATATTCCAGGTTGTGTACCTTGGGAGATTTTCGGTGATGGCTGATTTTGCCGAAATAGAGGGAGCTATCCATTAGAGTTCCGCCCCAAATGCTTTACACACCCGTAANCCACTACTCAGGCCATCTTCATGAAACCCAAAACCCCAGTAGGCTCCACAAAGAGAGATTCCTTGGCGGCGAATAAATTCAGAGTGTCGGAGTTGTGCTTTTTTGCGACCTGAGTGATAGGTCGGATGAGAAAATTTAAAATTAGCATGCTCTTTGTTTGGATCAATATGATTGTCCTGATTAAGAGTCACGCAAAAAGGTTCCTGGGTCGGAAGATTTTGTAGGATATTCATATCGTAACTGATCAGTGCCTGTGCGTCTTTATTCTTTGGCAGGTAGGCATTCCAACTTGCGCGTGCGGCTTTACGCCGGGGCAGTAGGGAGTCGTCGGAGTGAAGGGTTACGAGGTTATTTTCGTAGGGAAAAGAGGATAGTAGATTACTCTCCTCTGTCTGTGGTTTGCAGAGCATACGAAGAGATTGATCGGCATGGCATGCTAAAATGACTTCGTCAAAAGTCTGCGCTGTACCATCGGGATGGGAAATAGTCACCCCATCATTTGTACGGGTGACTTCTTTGACTGGAGAGTTTAATTTTAAACGATCTCCCAAAGGCTTGATAATTTCTTTTACATAGGTGTTGGAACCGCCTTTAAGTACGCGCCATATTGGTCGGTCGTTTGCCTGGAGCATTTGATGGTTGGATAAGAAATCTGTCACAAATTCCATGGGGAATTCTCCAAACCTTTCGATAGGGCAAGACCAAAGAGCTGCCCCCAAGGGAAGAAGGAATGCCTCTCGAAACCTGTCACCCAGACCGGTTCGTGAAATAAATTGATCTACAGTTTCATGTGAATCTGAAAGATCGTCTGCTAATTTATGGAACTTTAAAATATCCAACACCATGCCCCAGTGACTTGGGCTTGTTATATTTCGTAAGTGCCCGAATAAACCGGTGATTGATTCCCCGTTGTATTCGATACCCGTAGTGTCTGATTTTACAGAGAACCCCATCCGGGTTTTTTGAGATGCGACCTGTAACTTTTCAAGAAGTCGCACAAAATTAGGGTAGTTTTCTTGATTAAAGACAATAAATCCGGTGTCCACCTGAAAAGTTCCCGATTCACCTTTTGTGGTAACTGTGTTTACATGTCCACCCGGTTTGGAGTCCGCTTCAAACAGAGTAATGTGATGATCTTTGCCAAGTAAATAACCACAGATCAGGCCGGAAATTCCCGAACCAACAATTCCAATTCTCATGTTGAGAATTGTGGAACTACTGATCGATTGCCTTTTTTTTCACCCACTCGGGTACCGGTCGGAGATCACTGACCAGGCCAAATACTGAAAGAATTCGTAGACCGATGTAAGTTAAATCCAATTCCCCTTTGAAGAACCCCTGTCGGGCCGATCCTGGAAAGAAATGATGATTGTTGTGCCAACCCTCACCAAAAGTGAAAAGAGCAACCCATGAATTGTTCCTGCTATCGTCCCCGGTATCAAACCTTTTTTTTCCCCAGAGATGCGTGAGTGAGTTGACGGCGAAAGTAGCGTGATAGAGAATAATTGTGGGGACGATAAATCCCCAGATGAAAGTCATCATACCGGTCATACCAGTGATTGCACTAAACCATGCCCACTCGCCAAGTAAATAGAATGAAGCGGCCCAAATAACTACGGGAATCCAATCATAACGATTAATAAAACGAAGCTCGGGAAATTTTAGCCAGTCAGGGATTTCTTTGAGAAAGGTGGGTACGGCATAATCAGTCATGAACCACAAAGTATGGCTCCAAAAGAGACTATTAGTTTTTGGGGAATGCATATCTTTCTCAGTATCAGAATGGCGGTGATGCCTGCGGTGATGGGCNGCCCACCAAAGTGGACCACGCTGGGCGGAACTGCAAGCAGTGAACGCACCCAAGAATTGNACAANNCTTCCNGTNTTNAANGCCCGGTGTGAAAAATAACGATGGTAAAAAGCAGTGATGGCAAACATTCTNACCGAATACGAAAGAACGCAAAGCAATGCACAGGGCCATACGAACGGGTAAAAAAAGGCAAGACCGACTAATAGATGTATGATAATGTAAGGCACACAACGAAACCATTCTACCCTTGCACCGGAGGTAGGTGGCTCTGAGAATGTCTCAGGAGGTGGGCAAACCCACTTAGATATGGAAAATGACATTTACGCAGCGGTGTCCGAAATGAGTGAAAGTTCAAGGGGACTCATTTTGGTTTTACCACGTAAATCTTTTCCAACAAGCTTATCCAACTGACGAAAGTCAAGTTTTCCACTTTGCATTAGCACCGCGCGTAGTTTTCGCAGGCCAAGTGCTTCCAATTGCCTAACCCTTTCGCCCGACACATTAAGAACATCTGCAATTTCGTCGAGTTTCATGGAATCATCCTGTCCAATTCCGAATCTCATGGCTAAAACTTTTCTTTCCCGTTGATCAAGAAAACTCAAGGCTACGGACATATCGTCAGACAGAGAACCGTCTTCCCGATACGATTGATTGACCTCTTCTTCCGCTGTCATCATGTCGGCAAGAGTTTGATTGGAATCTTCGCCTAAGGGTTCGTCCAAAGAAAGAGTGCTAGCGGGTGCAAATTTAACGCGGTTGGATAAATTTCTGTCTTTTCCCAACACATCATTTACTTCGTCCTCAGTAGGATTGCGCCCCAAATCAACTTGGAGTTGAGTTCGGACGAGATTTTCTTTTCTTTTACCTTGGGAAACATCATGGGGGACTGCCACTGCACTGGACATTTTGCCAATTAAACGCTGGATGCGCTGACGAATCCACCAGGCTGCGTAGGTACTGAGTTTGATTCCGCGGGTGTGATCAAATTTATCCATTGCAACCACAAGACCATGAATTCCTTCGGCCATGATATCTTCCATGGGTACACAAGTTTGGCGGAATTTAAGGGCAATGGAGGCTACTAACCGGACATGACGTTCGATTAATTCTTTTCTAGCCTCGTCAGAACCTTCTGACATTTTTATAAACAATTCGTCGCATTCTTCCTTAGTCGGGGGGGCCATGCGTGAGCGATCGGAAATGAACCTGCCGATAGGATCTAAATTATTCGAACTGGGTGAGGTTGAATCTGATTTGGTCATAACAGTAAATAGAACGAGATGTTGTATTTTAAAGATCACCTAATAGTTACTTATTAGATTTAATTTATGAGGTTCATTAGTTTTAATAAAAGATGGAGCAGGGATAATCCGGGTACAATAACCTTTGGATCCTAGATTTTATATTGAAAAACGAAGTACTGGAATTGAGAAGGGAAGGCTTATACTGCCCGGCAGGAGACTTTTACATTGATCCTCGGGGAAATGTTGCCCGGGCAGTGATTACCCATGCCCATAGTGATCATGGAAGACCAGGGCATCGATCCTACCTTTGTTCAGATTCCTGCAAATCTTTGCTAAAAATCAGAATAGGAAAAGATTCTCCTGTGGAGAGCTTAGCATTTGGTAAAAGAACGAAAATAGGAGATGCGTGGGTATCCTTTCACCCCGCCGGGCACATCCTCGGTTCTGCCCAAATACGGGTTGAAGTGAGGGGACGGGTGTGGGTGGTGAGCGGAGACTATAAGCCACAAGCTGATCAGACATGTGAACCGTTTGAACTTGTTCAATGTGACGGGTTTGTCAGTGAATGCACTTTTGGGCTCCCCGTTTACCGATGGTTGCCGGAAACGGAAATTCATCAACAGATCAATCAATGGTGGGCTGAAAATTCGGGTGAAAATAGACCATCTCTTTTATTTTCCTATTCTCTGGGCAAAGCACAAAGAGTATTAGCCGGGTTGAATAAAGAGATTGGTCCGATTTTTGTCCACAGTGCTGTTTACCCGTTTCTCGAGTATTATGCCCAAGCAGGAATCAAACTGCCCCAGGTCACCAAAATTGAACGGGGCCAGGACTATGCATTTGAAGATTCGATGATTATTGCTCCCCCGGCAGTTGAAGATTCGACTTGGACCCGAAATTTCCGATCAGCCCGCAAAGGATTTGCATCTGGATGGATGGCGGTACGGGGTGCCCGCAGAAGGCGAAATCTTGATCGTGGGTTTATTCTTTCGGACCACGCAGACTGGAATGGACTGATTGAGGTGATTAAAGGAACTGGAGCTGAGGAAATTCAGGTAACTCATGGAAACGGGGATGCCCTGACCCGTTATTTGCGTGAGCAGGGAATCAATTGCTCGGTGTTGGCGGGTGCAAGTATGCGTGGAGAAGAGGAGGCATGATAGAATTTGCAGCACTTTTTCATGACCTTGATGTCTTGACCAAAACCAACGAAAGACTCGATCGTTTAGAAGAGTACCTACGGAAAGCACCCCCAGATGACGCAATTTGGGTATGCTGGTTTCTCTCAGGCAACCGAATCAAGGGAGCGATCAAAACTGGCGAACTTCGATCCTTTCTTGCCGAGCGGGCCAACCTGCCAGTCTGGTTAATTGAGGAATGTCATGATCGCGTGGGGGACTTGGCAGAAACGATTTCTTTACTGGTTGCATCGGAAGCAAAAGACTCATCTCAAAGTCTCAATGACACGATTCGATCGTGTTTACTTCCTCTCCGGGCAATGGGTACAGAAGAACGCAAGGCATCCTTTTGGAAAACCTGGGATCTGCTGACATCAGTGGAAATGCTTCCCTTTCATAAGTTGCTTACCGGAGGCTTTCGTATGGGCGTTTCCAAGGGTAACCTGTGCAAAGCACTTTCGCGGNTCGCGGAGGTGAAACCGGCGATAATTGCCCAGAGGATTGCGGGAAACTGGACATGCGACGATTTGTCCATGCAGGATATCCTTGACCCCGGAAATGAGGAGGAGAATAAGGGGCTGCCTTTTCCCTTCTGCCTGGCCGCTCCCCTACAAGCCAAAGTGGAAACTCTTGGGGAAGTGGGTGATTGGCAGGTTGAGTGGAAATGGGATGGAATCCGTGCCCAATTGCTCACCACGACCGGAGGAGGGGGTATGCTCTGGTCAAGAGGAGAAGAATCGATCGGTGAATCATTTCCAGAATTATTAGAGTGCCTTCCTCATCTTCCACCGGGCTTGTGCCTGGATGGGGAAATTTTGGCATGGGGTAGGGACGGGGTTCGCTCATTTTCGAGGTTGCAAAAGAGACTGGGCCGGAAAAATCCTGGCCCAGGCATTCAGAAAAAAGAACCGGTTTGTTTTCAGGCCTACGACCTGTTGAGATTGGAAGGGGAGGATCTGAGATACTCTCCGATGGCTGAAAGAAGGGAAAGGTTGGAAAATTTAATGCAGAAATTACCAGATCATTTACCGATTGGCATATCTCCGACTGTCGAGGAAAGTACCTGGGCGAAATTTGCAGACCGGAGACTTGAATCCCGCAAACGGGGAGTGGAAGGATTTATGCTCAAGAAAAAAGACTCGAATTATGAAAGCGGTAGAGTGAAAGGAGCCTGGTACAAATGGAAAGTCGATCCCTTCTTAGCAGACATGGTCGTGGTAAGTGCCCAGCTAGGACATGGAAAGAGAGCCAACCTGTATACTGATTATTCGCTGGCGGTCTGGAATGATTCCGGTGAATTGGTCACGGTGGCCAAGGCTTATTCTGGGCTATCCAATGAGGAAATCAAAAAAGTTGATTTATTCATAAGGAAAAACATAACGGGTAAGTTTGGTCCTGTGCGAAGTGTGAGACCGGAACTTGTTTTTGAAATAGCATTTGAGGGTGCCCAAGGGTCGGGACGGCATAAATCAGGGGTTGCTCTGCGTTTTCCCCGTATACATCGTTGGCGCCAGGATAAAAAAATCGAGGAAGCGGATCATTTGTCCACCATTCGAGGTTTTGCTGGAATGAATGAGCAGGAGAATCAAGGAGACGGGCCTTTGACTGATTCGAGCGGAAATCTTCTGCTTTTCTAAGCGGAAATTTGGGCGAGGCTGGATTTGAAACGGGCAAGATTTTCCTTGGCAACTTCCTTCCGGTTTACCATCGGTGCAGGATAGTCCTCTCCAATTATGCACTCCGATGATTCTTGAACCTCGAGGGGTGCGAGGTGGGGTTCGTAAATATATTTCACCGGAAAATTTTCTAATTCGGGAACCCAGTGCCTGATGAAGTTTGCAGATACTGCATCGACATTGAGACTCGATTTTCCGTCCGGGCAAGGATTGTATAGACGAAAGTAGGGCATGGAAAATGGAGCGACGCCGGATAGCCAAAGCCAATTGGCGTTGTTTAATGCCCAGTCACTGTCGAGTAGTTTATGGTCGAATATATCACGCCCATTTTTCCAGTGCTGCCAAAGTTGTCCACGGGTGAGGAAACAGGAAACTGCATGGCGGCCGAGATGATGCATCCATCCGGTTGATTCAAGCTGTCTCATCAGGGCATCAATCAACGGGAATCCAGTTTTACCATCTTCCCATGCAGTCATCTTTATCTCATCCTGTTCTCCCCACTTGATTTCCTTACACATGGAATTTTTCTGATCCTGATCCCAATTTTCTACGGCTCGTGAAAGGAGATAAAACATTTCGCGGAAAAGTAGTTGTCCGTGCAAGGACTCGGGTGGGGTACTGTGGGGACCGGTTCGGTTTGCTTTTTCAACCTCTTTCCACAAACGACGCACCGATAATGAACCAACCGATAGGTAGGGAGAAAGCCCCGTGGTACTCGGTTCACGGGGATTGGAGGGTATATTGGTTGAAGATGTTTTTGGCTTTTTGAATGTATTTACATACTCATGCCGGTTGGAAACTTTTTCTTTTAACCGCAACCGAGCTTCCGTTTCTCCGCCTTTGAAATAGCAATTCTTATCAGGAATGTCTAAAAATTTAAGTTTTAAAAACTTATTCCTTAGAGAAGAACAGGTGTGCAGATCTCCATTGAAGTGTTGGGCACAGGATTGGGAATCAAAATCTTTGGGAGCATGTTGGATAACTCTTGGTTCCGCGACTGGATTGGGAATCTTAAAAAATCCATCGCTATCCAAATCAAAAGTGGAGGAAACAATTTTCTGGATGTCTTTCATCGACTTTGGATTTTTGAATCCATTCGCAGAAACTGTTTTCTCCACATTCAAGATGGTGTGGGCAGCAGGATGAAAATAAGCAGGTTTATCAGTATTTTTTTCGATGCATTCGCTTACGGCATGGGTGGTCGATCTACCGTGTGGTTCAGAACAGTATTCAGTTGAGAGCGAATGAAATCTTTCTTTGAAGCAGGTTTGTAAGCTGTTTACGACATCCAAAGGGGAGCCGTGAAAAATGATCAGGGGACTGGCTGCTTTTGCCTTCAATTTTTGATCAAGGTCCTCGAGGCATTCGAGTAAAAAACGTATCCGATTTTTACCATAATGTTCAAAGTTTTCCCCGACAATTCCTGGATCCAAAATAAAAATGGGCAGGATGGCATCTACACTGCTATCTTCGCATGCTTGGACGAGTGAAGGGTTATCGTCTATCCGCAGGCATTTACGGAACCAAACAATGGCGGTGTTCATAATAAGAAGAGGAAGGGTGAGAAGGCGGCCGGGTGATCGTTGTTCACTTAGGGAGTTTTGAGTGTGGCCAATGCGGCCAATGCGCGTGCCCGACCTGCTGAATGATCCACGCAGGGTTCGGGGTAATTACCGCCGAGATCGACACCAGTATCCTCACGCATGGCTGCGGATGCCTCCCATGGGCGGAATACCCACTTCGACGGAAGTTTATCCAGGGA
>NHCX01000053.1 GCA_002168015.1 Verrucomicrobia bacterium TMED44 | reverse complement strand
GTTGGGAAAACTCGCTCAACCATTCCAACCAAGGATCAAATTGAGCAAGCGATGACTCTAACGGGTTTGGATAAAATGGAAATTCTACCCAAGGGAATGGTCAGAAAAAAGATGCCGACTCTCCAACTTGATTTTTCTGCTTCAGCCAAAGGTGAAATCATAGACCAAGTATGTAAGCTTCTCGATCGTTGGGGATTTAAAAATTATTTGGTCGAGATCGGTGGGGAAATCCGGGCGGAGGGAAGAGGTCGAAAGGGTAACGGTTGGATTGTTGGCCTAGAGGATGGGGACGCACTAAATGCAAACGGCATGGTCTCCGTACCCTTACGAAACTATGCGGTTGCGACCTCTGGAAGTTACCGACTTACCAAACCAAATCCCGATTCCAACCGAAGTGCAACTCACTTAATTGACCCGAGGACGGGTAGGCCCGTCGAACATGACCTCATCGCGGTTAATGCCTTTGCACCCACCGCACGGGATGCGGATGCCTGGGCCACCGCTCTAATGATTTTGGGCCCTGTAAAAGGACTGAAAAAAGCGGCGGAATTGGATATGGTTGCCCGTTTTTGTAGTATTCAAAATGGGCGGATTAAAATAAGCTTAAGCACGGCATACCAAAGACTATATTCACCCATTAATCCGTAAATTTCCTTGTAAACCCATTTCGCTAATCAAAAACTCCCTACTTGATTCAAATCATTTGTTAAGATTACATAGTCGCTTTACTCAAATAGGAATACCTCCCACAAAATGAAATTATATATTTTCACTTCCTTATTCCTATCAATGGTTTTCATCAATTTCTCTTTTGCTGAAAAACCTAATGTTATCTTAGTCATGACAGATGACCAGGGTTACGGAGATTTGAGCTGTCATGGAAATCCGGTTCTTAAAACGCCAAACCTCGACCGTCTACATTCTGAATCTATCCGACTCACCAATTACCATGTGAGCCCTTTTTGCACACCTACAAGAGCAGCATTAATGACGGGACGCTATCCCGCACGAACCGGTGCTTATCGTACATCAAGTGGTCGGAGTAATTTACACCACGATGAAATAACAATGGCTACCTACTTTGCTAATGCCGGATACAAGACTGGACTGATCGCAAAATGGCACCTCGGTGACAATGCTCCCTGCCGCCCACAAGACCGTGGTTTTCAGGATGTTGTATGGCATAAAGGGGGAGGTGTCGGGCAAGCACCAGATTTTTGGGGTAACAGCCAATTCAATGACACCTATGAGCGTAATGGAAAATATGAGAAGTTCACAGGGTATGCAACCGATGTTTGGTTCAACGAATCCATTGCTTTCATTGAGAAAAATCAAAAGAATCCATTTTTTCTCTACCTAGCTACAAATGCTCCGCACTCTCCTTACATAGTACCCGAAAAATGGGCCGATCCCTACCGTAAAAAAGTAAGCTGGAAACATGGTGCCGAATTTTATGGCATGATTGCCAACCTAGATCACAATATTGGATTACTAAGAAAAAAGCTGAACGAACTTGGTGTAGCAGAAAACACAATTTTTATCTTCACAACCGACAATGGAACTGCCAAAGGAAACGGAGGCCACGGCGGAGACGTAGATGGATATCGCGGATTCAACGCTGGCATGCGCGGGCAAAAATCAACGATTTTTGAAGGTGGTCATAGAGTTCCCTTCTTTATTCACTGGCCAGACGGTGGTTTAACTGGTGGGCAAGACCGGAATAACCTGACCGCTCACCTCGATGTATTGCCCACATTGGCAGAACTTTGTGGACTTAAACTTTCAGCTAAACGGAAACTGGACGGGAAATCGTTTACAAACTATCTTCGCAATCCTAAAGAAAAACCGCACCGCAAACACCTAGTCATTCAAATGCATGGCGGTGCACGATTTGTGAAAAAAGAAAGCCCCTGGTTTATGTCTTGCGTACTAGAGGGCGATTGGAGATTACTCGAAGGTGAAAAACTTTATGATGTTTCAAATGATCTAATGCAGCACCAAGATATTGCGAAGAAACACCCTCAAGTGGTGGAAAGGCTGCGCGGATTGTATGAAAAATTTTGGGAATCGGTCTCTATGCGAATGACCCCAGTCTGTTTAGACCTGGGAAATCCTGCAGAGAACCCAACCTTGCTTTGCTCACAAGATTGGAGACTTCCGACTGGAAATCCACCCTGGAACTTTGGTGAAATTAACCAGTATAAAAAGATTACCGGTCCGTGGCATGTGAATGTGAAAGAATCGGGCAAATATCGTTTCACGCTGCGTCAATTTCCTAAAGTTGCCAAGAAACCATTACGTGCCGTTCGTGCGAAAATTCAGATTGCAGACAAAGAAATATCAAAGCCAATTCCCCCAGGAGCTAATGATATTGAATTTGAACTTTCATTGAAGCCTGGTAAGACCACGCTGACAACTTTCTTCTACACAAAAGACAATCAAGTCGGTGGTGCATACTTCACAGAGGTTAAATATTTGAAATAATCGTAATGATAAACATTAAAAATCTTCTAATCATAGTATTTCTAGTGTTTGGAGTTCAAACCATTGCTCTTACGGAGCCTTCACCAAAGCAGGTTACAATTAGATCGAAGTTTATTGCTAAGAGTAAAAAAGGCGGAGGGGTACTTTCAGCACCTTCGATTACTACTCTTCTTGGACAATCCGCACAGATTAGTATTACGTCCCCAGTCACTCAATTGATGAGTGCAATTCTCAACGAAGAAGAAGAAACGAAAAATGTACCAATTGATGAGAAAGAAAAACTGCAGGATGGGATTCGCTTAAATCTCAAAGTTCTGGAAACTTCGAACGGTCTTTTGATTAAAGGATATGCCTTTGTGGGAATCCATAACCCGGAGAAACTTGATCGCGATGTTGAGTTGTTAGGCTTATTTAAAGACAATCTGATTGAACCAGAAATAGATGACGCAAATAAATGGGCGGAAGAGATCCAGTTGAGTGGCACGTTTAGAATTCGAGGAAAAGGATACGCGTCGCTATCGACTTCCAATGGAAACTTTTGGGTGGAGGAAGGGAAATTCGCATCCGGGTATAAACTTGTAAAATTAGACTTATCGAAGTCGCAGCCATCCGCTCTTATTCAAAAAGGTGAAAAACAGGCTTGGCTAGGACTCCGACTGGGAAGCTCAATTGGTCAATTAGATATGGTCAAATCTTTCAAAGATGGAGGAATGCTTTTTGTCAAAGAGGTCGAGTCGGGTGATAAATTTTCCTTATCCATGCAAAGACAGAATGGCGAAAAACTGAAAGTGGAAATGGTTGCCACTTTAAATTAGTAAGCCCCCCCTCTTCGCTTTAATCCCTTGCCAAAGGAAAAACCAGCACTCTAGGGTAATGAGATGAAAGCCATACATCCTACCACCCTTGTCATCCTTTTCATTTGTACTGCTCTGAGTTCGTGCATTGAATTTGAAAGTCAGGATCTGGTCTATCACCATGATAATGAAAAAGATGAATTAAGAGTAACCCTGACTTACGAAGGTATCTTTGGAAATCTCGATAAGGGGGAGTATTCACGAAAAAATCGTAACGATGTCGGGACCCACAACAGTTTGAATCAATTGCAGATTGATCAATTGGAATCAGTTCTTAAGGAGAAAAGAGCTTTCTTTTTTAGTAATTGGATATTTGAATATAGTGCATCTTCAAGTACCAAGATGCTTGAAAAGATAATAAAAGGAAATGGGCAAGGAAAGTTTGGAGAACCGGAAAGGAAACTAATCAAATTACTGCTTGATAATATCGAAGTCCAAAATATCGGTTTCTACAAAAATAATGCCGACCAGCTGTGTGGAAGCCAAACCGTAAGAATTTCGAATGTTTCTGCAATTATTCCTTTGGCCAACCAAGTGATCGGTCGACTGGTGAAAGCCCATATTCAAGAAATGCGTGAAGAGAGAGAGGAAAAAGTACCAAACAGCTTCACCACAGAGACAATTAATTTGATCGAAACCAAGGTTAGGGACGGTTTTCCCTACATTAAGATTCAGGGCAACTTGATTACGATCACTCTGATTATGACAACTCCCGATCAGGAAAGAATTTCCAAATCCACACTGAAGGATCTTCCAGAAGGTGCGAGGATCGAATTTCAGGACGAAGCCTTACTGATAAAAATAGGCACGAAGCATGCACAACAAAGTAGGCTCAGCAAGAAATGCTTTGAAGGGTATTGGCCTAATGCTCTTAACCATATTCAGGNAANTCATAAAAAANTGATNAGAAAGCCNNGGAANGTAGAGTCACGACTTAAAAAGTTTCTTTCAGGAACNGGCTAGAAANAAAAATAGTATATNTTCGTTAAAGTTCTTTGGTTTGCGGAGAATTAAGAAAACCACTTTGCACATTGACAACACTCGAATCAGAAGAAGAAAAGAATCACCGCTTTCTNAGCTTATTCACNGCAAATGAATCATCNATACATGCGTATGTAAGGAGGCTGGTNTATCGCAGAGAAGATGCATCNGATGTGATGCAAAAGATTGCCATTGTTCTATGGAAAAAATTCGATCAGTTACAATCAGATGATGATTTCCGAAAATGGTCATTTGGGGTTGCCCGATTCGAAGTCCTTGCCTGGCGACGAGATTTAGCCAGGGAAAGAGAAAGGCTGGTTCTTTCAACCGAAACGATTGAACTCATGGCCGAGGAATTGGATCGTAACGCTGAGCAATTGGATCTGGAAAAAGAAGCCATTCTTCAGCACTGCTTAGGCAAACTNAAAAAAGATCAACGATCCGCCTTACAGGATATGTATGACGACGAATCAAACACTCCTGCACTGGCACAAAAATTTGGCAAAAGTATAACTGGATTCTATCAATGGATCTACCGTATTCGCCAAAGACTCGCCGAATGNGCCAAGCAAGTGGCNGATGCAAGATGATTTCCCATTAAACAAGATGAAAAAAGAAGATGAATTAATTATCCGTTACTTGGACCAAAACCTTAGTGAAGAAGAGATTCAAATATTGGATCAATCACTCAGAGNAAATTCGGTCTTAAGGAAAAAGTTTTACGATCAGGTAAATGTAGGCACTGCCCTCGAGGAGGAATTCTGCTCGAAATTACCGGAAGAAAAAGTGATTTCTTTTAAGCGTAAATCATCCACGGTCACATTGCTTGCCTTCGCGGCCAGTTTTATTTTAGCCATAGGAATAATTGGNTATTCTTTTTTTAATACAAAAGAATCGATTGCCACATTAGCNTCGAATGAAAATGCCGCATGGGAAAGTTCCTTACCAACGTTAGAGGGTAGCGAATTAAGNNCTGGTTTGATGACTTTAAAGTCGGGCGTCGCAACGATCCGGTTTTCATCCGGTGCTGAAGTCGTACTGGAAGCTCCTGCCGAAATTGAACTGCAAANTGCAATGCAGGGAAAACTTATAAGAGGAAATGCNATAGTACATGTCCCTGATTCTGCTCATGGATTCACTTTGGCNACACCATCNGGNTATGCGGTGGATCATGGAACTGCTTTTGGNGTATCGATCATGGAGAACGGAAAGATATCTGACTTCAANGTTTTGGAAGGAGAAATATCACTACACTCGCCAAANGGAGACTCACTCTTCCTANTCGAAAATGAATCCGCGACCCTGAACGATTATGGTATCAGTAAAAAGATTGTTCTCCGTGCCGAACAACCTATTCCAGTCCTNGANAAGGAANATAACACCCTCCGNATTCAAACAGCAGGAAAATGCCAATCNATCATCCGAAATGATGAGATTGCANANCTCGACCAGGATTTCTTGATGGTTAAATTGGACACNGGTTCCAATCCCTACGAAAGAAGGGCTTTATTTAACTTCAAAGAGGATCAGGTGGATTGGAGTAAGATAAAAAAATCAAGACTAAGACTGAACTTGGTTCCGTGCGGTGTAGGNCATCGGGTCTACCTTCCCAAAACCAATCGATTTAAGCTCTATGCCCTTGCCGGATTCANCGGGGTGGAATCGTGGGAGAATTTAAAATGGGGAGAAGCGCCCACAACTGAATCAGCTACTTTAGTGGGTAGGTTTGAAATCCCACGCAGTCAGGAAAGGGGTTCCATCACGATAGAAAGCAATGAACTTCTGGCATTTCTAAAATCAAACAACGCCAGTGAATACACCTTTATTCTAACCAGAGAAACCAGTGAAACCAGAGGGAGCGGGATGGTTCATGCCTTTGCAAGCGATTCTCATCCAGAAGCTTCGGGGCCCACATTAGAATTAAGTTTCTAAGAACAAATCCCATCTTTCGATCATTCAAAAGGAGGTGCTATCGCCTTGCAAAAAAAGGAGGGAGCTTAGTAGGATCATACAATGAAGCTTCTTTTCTTTCTACCCCTCATTCCATTCCTTGTATTTTCACAAATTTCTGACCGTCCAAATGTTGTTCTCTTTATGGCTGATGACATGGGTATGGGCGATACATCAGCCTATCAATTTTATACCAAGAACTCAGACGATCAACAGGTTCATACCCCGGCCATGGAAAAGCTGGCAAACATGGGAATGCTTTTCACCGATGCCCATACCCCATCTTCCCGTTGCACCCCCACCCGGTACGGCCTACTAACCGGCAGGTATCCTTGGCGTGCCCGGATGAAACACTGGGTGCTGTTTGGGGTTCAGGGCGACCCGCTCATTGAGGAGGACCGCCCTACCCTCGCCACTCTTTTTCGATCCTGCGGTTATNCGACTGCGATGGTGGGCAAATGGCACCTGGGCTTAAGATACACACGATCGGATGGACGACCCGCATCTGGATGGGAGGATGCGGATCTGACTAAAGATGTTTTTGACGGCCCCTGTGACCACGGTTTTGATTTTGCCCGTTTTACCTCGCGCTCGCATGGGACATCAGGTCCTGATGCAGGAACGNCCGGAACGAAATCAGGTAAAAATAAAAAAGGTAGCCGCAATACGACCACTCAGTCAATTGGACCCGGTCATATTCATAATCGTCGTATTATCGGTGCTACGGGGCAAGGAAAGCAATTGATACAAACGGGTGAAAATGCCTATGATTTGCACTCTTTGGGAAGTCGCCATTCAGATAATGCGATTGAATTCCTCAACCAACATTTACGCAACCGGGAAACCTCCTTTGATCCCTTCTTTCTCTACTACCCAAGTAATGCAAATCACGGCCCCTACACGGTGGATGAGGAAATAGGTGGGCGGAAAATAAAGGGAGCCGGAAGGATGATTTCGGGAGACTCTGCCTCGATCCGTCTCGATTATATTTATGAGAACGATGTGGCATTGAGTCGTCTTTTGACCTTTCTTGAAGAAACGAAGGACCCGAGACGGCCCAGCCGTAAACTCATTGAAAACACTATTGTCATTTTCACTTCGGATAATGGAGCGGAAGTGAAATCAAAAACAGCCACCGGTCCTGTGAGAAGTAATAAGGGAAGTTGTTATGAAGGCGGGCACCGCGTTCCCTTGATCGTATCATGGCCCGAAGGAAAAATAGGAAACGGAGATGCAGAAAGCCATGGAAAGAAAAGTGACGAATTAGTCGGACTACAGGATCTCTACAGCACCTTCTCGAAGATTCTAGGTAAACCTTTACCTAACCTAAGAGAAGGCGAAAAGGGTGCCGAGGACAGTTATAATATCCTTCCGGCTTGGGAAGGGAAATCATTACCCCATCGCCCCATGTTTTACAACGACCACAAGGAGGCGAAAAACGGAGCTGCCTGTGCCATGCGAATCGATAACCCAATCGTAGAAGGAAAACCGATGAGGGGTAAATGGAAGATCTTTTTCGATGACTCGCTTACAAGGTTTGGTAACGCCAGTGCAGTCGAACTCTTTGAATTATCCACGGATCCTATGGAGTCCAAGAATCGTATCGCCGAAAAGAGATTGAAGCCACTGATCCAAGAGTTAATTTCTATTGCCCTGCTCCACCGCAATACGGGGGGCCATCGATTTGTGGAATTTGCCCCAGAAAAGTTTTTCGTATTTAATTGGAAAAACCCATTGCCGGTTCCCGCTCCTCTGACTTTTTTTGTATCGGTTAAGGGGGGCGATGGAGTCCGTGACGAGATGGGACTAGGAATTCAAGGGCTAGGATCTGCCAGGGTGGACCCAGGCGAAGCTTTTGCCATACGCTTTCAGTCTGATGTCCTGATTGAATCTGTGGGTATCACTGCTGGGAATAAAGGATCATGTGGCGGGTCCTTGCAAATGGGTAACCGTTCTCCTCTTGCAATTTACTGTACGGATGCTGACAACGACGCCAAGGACCAGACTGGCATCATCAGCGACCTTGGTATTTTGAAAAAAGGAGAGATTCTCATTCTTGATCCAAGTCCTCACTGGGGCGTAGAAACTCCGGGAAGTTGGAGATTAGAATCACTCGCAATCCGCCCNTTTACAAAAGACTAGTTTTTTAAACCTACTTAATTTAATTGTGAAACAATATATATTCCTGATTTTAACTATTTTAGCTTCGAGTTTGCTCAAAGCTAAAATNCAAAAGCCAAATGTGGTAATTATTTTCATTGATGATATGGGCTACGGTGATGTGGGCTTTAATGGGGCGACAGGACCGAAAACACCTCACCTAGACCGTATGGCGAAAGAAGGGATGATTTTTTCGGACTTTTATGTGGGCTGTGCGGTCTGCTCGGGATCACGAACTTCTCTCCTTACGGGATCCCATTATCAAAGAGTAAGTATGAACGCAGTTCTTTTTCCGCAAAGTTCCAACGGATTACATCCGGATGAACAGACTATTGCCGATATGCTCAAGGACNACGGATACAAAACTGCCTGCGTNGGGAAATGGCACTTGGGTCACTTACCTCCGTGCTTACCNACCTATCAGGGTTTTGATAGCTATTATGGGGTACCCTACAGCAATGATATGTGGATCGACCCGGCCAATAAATTGGCAAAGAATTTAATCATCCGTGAAGGCCTGACCCGTAAAGATGTCGAAGATGGGCACAAAAAAAAGAACTGGGTTCCTCTTATGCGTGGGGAGGAAATCATTGAATACCCCGCAAACCAAAAAACCCTGACTAAGCGATACACCGAGGAGTCCATTAAATTCATTAAGAAAAATAAGGATAGTCCTTTCTTCCTCTACCTTCCTCACACCATGGTTCATCTTCCACTTGCAGTCTCTAAAGAATTTGAAAATCGAACCGATCGATTGATATGGGATGCTATAGAGGAAGTGGACTGGTCAGTCGGGCAAGTCCTCAAAGAGATCAAAGAACTCGGGATCGATGAAGAAACCTTGGTCATCTTTACAAGTGACAACGGAGCAGCGGTTGGAACATCCCTGCCATTACGGGCCAAAAAAGGAAGTGTTTATGATGGGGGTATCCGGGAACCGACTGTAATGTGGTGGCCTGGGAAAATTCCTGCCGGCACAAAATGTAAAGAGGTAGCGGCAACTATCGATCTTCTTCCTACGCTTGCCCAGCTGAGCGGAGGGAAAGTTTCTGGCCGTAAAATCGATGGGGAAAATATCTGGCCACTGATGTCAGGGGAAACCAGTGCAAAAAGCCCTCACAAGAACTATGTTCTTATGCATGGCCCTGGAACGGTAAGAAGTGGAAAGTGGAAATTTTATCCATGGAAGGAAGGAAAGGGAGGCAAGCGACATGAGAAAGCAAACAATCCGTCTCCCGATCCAGTTCAATTATATGATACTCTGGCCGATATTGGAGAAACCAAAAACCTGGCTTCCCAATATCCAAATATTGTTAAGCAGATGCAATTTGCCTATGATTCCCATCTTGTTGAAATCAAGGCAAACAAGAGACCCACTCAGGAGATGAAGCGTCCGAAAAACAAACCTGCCGCCACACGCCCGTTTATTAAAAAGAAGAAAAAGTGAAGCTATCTTTTCTAGTACCCGGTATTTTCCTATTGAGCATTTCGGGATTTGCCCAAAAACAAAATGTTCTTTTCATCGCCGCGGATGATTTATCCTGTGCCCTCGGTTGTTATGGAGATCCGATTGCTCAAACTCCACATCTCGATCGGTTGGCCGCAACGGGAGTCTGCTTCCTCAAGGCATACAATCAACTCCCCCTGTGCAACCCGACCCGGGCATCGGTAATGACAGGACTCCGTCCAGATACCATAAAAGTCTATGATCTGGACAGACACTTCCGGGATGAAGTACCCAATGCAGTCACCCTCTCTCAACAATTCATGAAGCATGGATGGTGGGCCGGTCGAGTCGGAAAAATTTATCACTACAATGTTCCGGCATCGATTGGAACCGATGGGTTTGATGATCCTCC